>DATHAU010000367.1:0-1557 GCA_035296545.1 Microvirga sp. | reverse complement strand
GTTGCCGCCGCTCAAGGTAGCCTCCCTCGGCGTGGACGGGCAGGTGGCCGCCCCTGGGCAGCGCGTTGCGCCGTAGCTCGCGGCTGACCGTCGAGGCCGCCCGGCCGAGCCGCTGGGTCAGGGGATCTGTCAGGAATTCCGTGTACGGGCGGGTGGCTGAACCTCAGCCGACCATGGCCTTGGTGAAGCGCTCGCCGAAGAGGACGGCGAACTGGGCCTTGGCCATCGCCCATTCCCTGGGAGGCATCCTCCACTCCTTCTCGGCCCGGTTCAAGACCAGGAACAGCAGCTTCAGGGCGGCCTCATCGGTCGGGAAATGGCCCCTCGCCCTGACGGCGCGCCGCAGCTTGGCGTTCAGCGCCTCGATGGCGTTCGTCGTGTACAACAGCCGCCGAACGTCGCCGGGGAAGGCGTAGAACGGCACGACCTCGCCCCAGGCGCGGCGCCAACTCGGGCCGATGGCGGGGTATTTTCGCCCCCAGGGGTCGTCCTCGAAGGCGGCCAGGGCCGCCTCGCCGGCGGCGGCATCCACCGCCTGGTAGATCTCCTTGAGCGCGGCGGCGACGGCTTTGCGGTCCTTGTAGGAGACGAAGGCCAGGCTGTGCCTGAGGAGATGGACGATGCAGGTCTGGACCATGGCGTCCGGGAAGACGGCCAGGATCGCCTCCGGGAAGCCCTTCAGGCCGTCGACCACCGCGACCAGCACGTCCTCGACGCCGCGGTTCTTCAGCTCGCTCATGACCCGCAGCCAGAACTTGGCGCCCTCGTTCTGCTCGAGCCACAGGCCCAGGATCTCCTTCGTGCCGTCGGCGCGGACGCCCAGGGCGATGTGAACGGCCTTGTTGCGGACCAGGCCCTCGTCACGGATCTTGACCCGGAGCGCGTCGAAGAAGACCAGGGGATAGGCGGTCTCCAGCGGCCGGGCCTGCCAGGCCGTGACCTCCTCGAGCACGGCATCCGTCACCGCGCTGACCAGGTCCGGGGAGACCTCGATGCCGTAGAGCTCGCGCAGGTGCCCCTGGATCTCCCGGGTGCTCATGCCCCGGGCGTACATCGAGACGATCTTGTCGTCGAAGCCGGGAAAGCGGCGCTGGTACTTGGCGATCAGCTGCGGGTCGAAGCTCGCCTGCCGGTCGCGCGGCACCTCCAGCTCGATCCGGCCGGTATCGGTCAGTACCGTCTTCCTGCCGTAGCCGTTGCGGCTGTTGGCGCTGTCGCTCCCGGTCAGGTGGTGGTCCATCTCGGCGTTCAACGCCCGCTCGGCCAGGGCCTTCTTCAGGCCGTCGAGGAGGCCGTTCGGATCGAACGCCGTCTGCGGATCGGCTCCCGCCAGCAACTGGTCCAGAAGGGCGTCGGGTATCTTCGGCTCTTTGCGTCGCGGCATGTCGGGGCTCCTTTGCTCCATCATGCCCGCCCGCACACGAAATTCCCGACAGGCCCGTGGGCCTACCTCTTCGCCGCCGTCGAACCCGCGACCGGCGCGGACGTCGCCCTCGTCCTGCCGGAGGCCTGCCGGAGGCGACCACGGCGACGATGAACCTCTTCTTGGCCGAGTTC
>DATHAU010000366.1:0-14105 GCA_035296545.1 Microvirga sp. | reverse complement strand
ATGGGACAGGCGGCGCATCCCCAGACGCCGCACGAGCCTCGCATTGGTGAACGAGGCCGCCCCCATGAAGGCGGCGATGCAGCCGAAAACTACGGGAAAGTATGCTCCGAGGTGGTAAACCTCCGTCTCGAAGATCTGCTGCGCCGACCCGATATACGACATGAGGCAGCCCATCATCAGCCCAATGCCCGTCGCGTAGCCGATGCTGATGCGTGTGGAGACCGTGGTTCGGATCGCCGAACCGATGTCGCCGAGGGAGAAGGAGTGGCGATGCTCAGGATGCAGGGTTTCCGGCATCCGGGCGAAGAACCATGCGCCCACCAGCACCGCAAAGCCCACGACGGTGCCGAAGATCAGGTGCCAGGTGCCCAGCAGCAGGAGAAGGCTGCCTGTCGCAGGGGCCACGATCGGCACGATGATGAAGACCATCATGGTGATGGACATGACGCGGGCCATCTCGCGGCCTGCAAAGCGGTCCCGGATGATCGCGATCGTCAGCACGCGCGTTGCCGCAAGGCCCGCTCCCTGGATGGCGCGTCCGATGAGCAGCATGGAGAAGCTCCCGGCCATCGTGGCGACCAAACCGCCGACCACGTAAACGGCCAAGCCGATCATCAACGTCGGCCTCCGCCCGATCACGTCCGAGACCGGACCATAGACAGCTTGCATGATCGCGAAGGGCACCAGGTAGGCCGTGACCAGCAGTTGGAGGTCGTTGGGATCCAGGATCCCGAAATCGGCTTGGATCGGACCGAAGGCGGGGAGCAGGTTGTCGATCGACAGGGATCCAAGGCTCATCAGGAGAGCGATGAGAAGCACGAACTCGGGGAAGGAGGGTGTGCTGCGGCGGGTGGGAGTGGCCGAATTCACGGCGGAAGGATCCAATACAGGACTTTTCACCGGAGTTGCTCCTGAAGCCTGCGCCGCGCATCCATGCAGATTGGAAGGACAGGCCCCGTGACAAGCAATCCTTGGACAGGAACCGAAGGCGGCAGCCAATGCCAAGCTGGAAGGCGTGGATTCTGAGGCATGGCCATTCCTGCCGATGAAGGGACGATCGACGCCTATTAACCAAGAAAGGCGGGGAGAGTTGCATCGCAGCAGGTCTGCTTACCGCCTGCATCGCCGGGCCGGATGTCGGTTCAGCGTCCGCCGACCCCGCACCGCGCCCTTGGCCTCGTTGGGGCGGCGCCGGAAGCTGCCTTGGAGGTGGCGCTATATAGGCTCCAGCCTGGGCCTTACGCCCTTCCCCTGTTTTGGAGCCACCGTTCGGCTGAAGGCGTCAGCGCAGTGCTCAGGATGACGATGGCTGCACCGATGCACAGGGACAGCGATGGAATCTCCTCAAAGAAAAGCCAGCCTGCAAGGCCTGAGAAGACGATCCATAGGTATCCGATGGGGGCCAGAAGCCGCGCCTCCTGCGTCTGATAGGCCCGAAGCCAGCAATATTGCCCCAGCTGCGCCAGGACGCCGATGAGGATGATGTTGGGCGCCGTTGTCCACGGAACCGGCGCCCACACCAGGGCGGCGGGGATCGCCGTCAATACGGTCAGGCCGACCGTGTAGAAGAGCATGAGAACGACGGTATGCTCGCCGGCCAGGCGCCTCGTCTGAACAGCCGCCAGCGCGCCGAAGAAGACCGACCCGAAGGCCGCGGCCAGTCCCGTGCTCCACGGGATCGTGTCCGGCTGAACCATGATGAGGACCCCGAGAAAGCCGAGCGCCGTGCAGCCATAGCGAGCCCTACTGACGCTCTCCCCGAGCATGGTAGCCGCCATCGCCAGCAGCATGAGCGGTCGGGTGAATCCGATGGCGGTCACCAATGCGAGGGGCAGGGTGGCAAAGGCGGCGAAATTCAACGTGAGTGCCGCGGAGTTGAACGCGACCCGGGCGAGATGGCCGCGGACGTTGGAGAGGTTCGCCAGCCTGGCGCGGTGACGCCACACCAGGGGCGTGACCGAAACGAACCCGACGAGCGAGCGCAGGAAGACGAGCTGGACTGCCGGATAGGTTTCGCCTTCCGCCTTGACGAGCACCTGCATGGCCGTGACCAGGGCCATGTCGAGCAACAGCCAGCCCGCGCTCATCCACAAGGGAATCGGGGGCGGGGGCGCATCGGGTTCAGGTGAAGCCGCCATGTCCTCTCACGGGGCGTCAGGCAGGCTGAACCAGATTGGCCAGCAGGCGGAAGGCGCCGGGCACGAGCCGATCCAGCTGATGATGCAGCACGAGCGCCACATGGGTATGGCGCCCCTGCCCGATGCGGGCGGAAAGGAGGGAACCCCTGAGGGGGCTTTCTCCCGGGTCGTTGAGGGCAAGAAGCTCCTCATAGGCGGGGTCATAGTCCGCCGCGAAGTAGAGCCCCCTTTCCTTGTCCCAGCCCTGCCAATCCTCTGCCTCGATCCGGTTCGGACAGGTCAGCAGGGGATGGTCCGGCCTCAGGACCGTCACTGGCGCGGACGGATCGGTGACACGCCACCGCAGGGAGGGCGAACCGATGGCAAGGCGGCGCGGCGGCGTCCGGTCGGGGTCCCATTGGTCGGTGGGGCGGTGGTAGAGAGTCACCAGATGACCGCCCTCCTCCACGAAACGATGGAGGCGCCCGGTGGCAGCCCGCAGATCCTGCCGGAGCCCGAAGGCGAAGATGCCGACGACCACGGTCGTGAAGCTCGCAAGAGAACCCGACTTCAGATCGGCTTCCATGAGATCCGTCACGTCGAGACCCAGGCGGCGCATGTGGATGCCTACATTGTCGCTCCCGCCCCCCACATACCCGATGCGCGCGCCCGGCGGGAGATCCACATCGAGCGTGAGAAGCTTGAGCTCCGCCGGCGCGATGAACGAGGTGGGCCGGATATGGGAGTAGGCAACGCTCCGAACCTGGCTCGCCGGTCTTCCATCGACCATGGGGATGAGCGTTGAAACTCCTGCCTGCGCCTGTTGCGGCGGATCGACGACCCAATGGCCGTCCGTCCTCCGGACATTCCATCCTTCCGGCGCGTCCCACCCCTCCGGGTCGGCTCCCACCGCATGAACCCGGATGCCGGGTGCATGGTCTCCGGCCCTGATGATCGCAACGGCCGGATCGAGGGACAGGGATCGCGGCGGATTGATCTTCAAGGGCTCCTCGACATCCAGGTCGACCCTGATGAGGCGTCCTTCCACCAGGCCCGAGACGACAACCCCGGCCTCGCCGTTACCTCCCAGGGGGTCGTAGGCCTCAGGGTAATTGCCCGTATGGGAAGCCGATGCGGGAATCGTCATCTCGTACCGAACATGCCCCGGCTTCCTCCCCACCTCGACAGCTTCGATTCCATCAGGGAGGCGAGGTGAGATCGCGAGGTTCGAAAGACCGGGCGCGTTGACGAAGACGTCCAGGGCAAGACGCCCTCCCGGATGGCACGGGCCTCCAAGGGCTGCGCGGGCTTCGCCCGCATGCAGCTCGAAGAAGACGGCATCGAGTTCCCGCAGCTTGCGGTCAAGCCGGTGTCCCATCCGGTCGGAGACCTCCCGATTCAGGTTGTTCCTGGCTGTTTCGATCAGGCCCGCCGCCCGGCCGAGGGCCTCGCCGATCCCCTTGCGGTCCGGGAACGCCGCGATGGCGGCATCGATGTGCTCCTGCGCCTCTGGGAGCGCTCGGGCTGAAGCCTGGTCCAGTCCCGGCGCGGCAGCAAGGCCCGCAAGGCCGGCAGGCAGGTGATCGCAGATGTGGCTCTCAGGCTCCGCCGGGCCGCCGGCCCTAAGCTTCAGGTGAAGGCTCCACCGGTCGACCGGATCGTCACGCCACACGCCCATGCCCTGGGACGCATGCGCCGCCCGCGACCACTCCCCAAGCTGCCGGTAAGCCAAGCCCGTGACGTCATCGCCGCCGGCCGGCTGGAGGCTGAGCGTGGCAGGCGGCGGGGGCGCCTCGTCGTCGTAGGCATAGCCTGCCCCCGACCAGGCCGGCAGATAGAACTTGGAAACCTGCCAGGGCCGGAGGCCGGACTCGGCATGCTCTGGAAAGGCGGAGGGATCGGCCGCCAGAACGAACGCTCGCTCGGCCGCCCGTGTCATCGCCCTGTGGTGGCCGTGCTGCCCGGGCACGTCCAGAAAGGTGGGGATGACGATATCAGGCCGGTACTGACGATAGGCCCGCACCAGCCGCTCGACGATGCGGTCCTCGCCCCATCGCCGAAGGGTATCATCCCCGTTCTTGGAGAAGCCGAAATCATGGACCGGATCGTCCGGCCCGTGGCCGAGCCACGCCACATCGGCATCCATGCGCCGGGCAGCCTCCTCCATCTCGGCGGTCCGCAGCACGCCAAGGACCCCTCCCCGCTCCGGCCCGAGGGCATTCTGGCCCCCTTCTCCCCTCGTGGAACAGGCCACCACGACGCGCATGCCGTAGGCAAATCTCAAGGCTGCCAGCATGCCGTTGATCTCGTCGTCCGGATGCGCGCCGGTATTCATGACGGTCACCACGGATTTCAGCCGGCTCAGGGCTCGATGCAACCGGACGAGGGCCGGCCGGTGGACGGCGCGGGCGAGACGGCTATGGTCATCCAACAAGGGAGATCTCCTCGTTCAGGTATTCCCGGCGGGCCGCGTGGGCGGTGTCGAGCCGCGGCGTCATCGCATCCAGGAGCGGCAGGGCAGCGGCCCCGAGAGCGGCCGTGAGCTGGCCCGTCCGCCCGTGGATCAGGCGCGCTTCGCTCCGGTTCCTGCGGCGCGCAACCGACAGGGGGAGCGGCTGCATGGCCTGGGTGAGATCCTCCAGGAGACCCGGCGGGAGAGCGCCGCCGATCACGATGGCCTCGGGATCGAAGAGGTTTTCGAGCATCGCGACCTGAGGCGCCAGATAACCGGCCGCCTCCCGGATCCACGCCCCTACGATCGGGTGCTGCTCGCGGTGGAGCTGTTCCAGACGGGCATAGTCAAGTTCGCGGATTCCGGCTGCAGCCAGCCTTTGGGCAAGGGCATGAACCGACGCATAGGCTTCGAGGCAGCCGTGCTGACCGCACGAGCAGAGACGCCCCCCCTTCTCGACCAGCACATGCCCGATCTCGCCCGCATTGCCGTTCGCCCCGCGATAGGGGCGTCCGTCGATCACGACGCCCAGGCCCAGGCCCTGTCCGAAATAGATCAGGCAGAAGTTCTTCAGGTCCTTGGCGGCCCCGTGAAGCCGTTCGCCGACGGCCGCCGCCGTGGCGTCGTTCTCAAGGGTGACGGGGGCTCCCAACATGCGGCCGATATGGGCAACCGCGTCGAAGTCCAGCCATCCCGACAGGGTCGTCGGCCCTACGGATGTCATGCCCTCCACGTTGAATGGGCCCGGCATCACGACGCCGACGCCCAGAAGCTGAGGCACAGGGCCTTTCACCTGCGTCTGCGCCGCCTCGATCTCGGCCCGCATCACCGGCAGCACGGTTTCGGGATCGTTCCGCAGGATCGCAATGTTCCGCTGCGCCCGGACGTGACCGCCGATGTCCACGAGAAGAGTGGAGATGCGATCGGCCGCGATCTCGATCCCGGCGGTCATGCCGCCGTTGGGATTGACGGCGAACTGGATCGGCGGCAGGCCCCGGCCGGCCCTGAGCCTCCCGGTGGTGATGAGCAGCCCGTCCGCCAGAAGCTCTTCGACGATATTCGAAACGGCCTGGGTGCTCAGATGGGCATGGCGCGAGATTTCCATCCGTCCGACCGGGCCGAGCTGGCGCACCACATCCAACACCACGCGCCGGTTGTGAGAACGGTTACGCTCCGGATTGCTTCCAATCGTCGACTGCGCCCCGGTTTTGGCTCTTCTCGGCATCCCCACCACTCCAGGAGCGCAACGATGAACCGGAGCAATGAATAACTCAAGTGAATTATCTTATTGACAGCCCCCTCACTCTGGAAGAGCCTTGAGGCCGGAACGGTCCTTCCGAAGGCCGCCACTGAGAAAAACCGGCGCCCCGCGCCAGCAAGAATGGAGAGGGATATGCGTTTTCGTCATCTGCTTGCAGGCGTCGCCATGGGCTTCGCCACCCTGGCCGCGTCCGGCGCCAAGGCCGTCGAGATCGAGTATTGGCAATACGTGTTCGACACCCGCGTGAAGGCGATGAACCAGCTGATCGCCAAGTTCCAGGAGGCCAATCCAGACATCAAGGTCAAGCAGACGACATTTCCTTACGCGGACTACCAGACGAAGGTCGCCGCGGCGATCCTGGCGGGCCAGGGCCCGGATGTGGTGCAGCTCTTCTACGGCTGGACCGACAATTTCATTTCCGGCAAGATGATCCGCCCCTTGCGCGCGGAAGCCTTCCCGGCCGCCAATATCGAGCGCGACTTCTTCCCGATCGTCAGCGCCATGAAGCGCGGAAACGATTATTACGGCCTGCCAACCGCCGTGCGTTCCCTGGCGCTCTTCTACAACAAGAAGGCCTTCAAGGACGCGGGCCTCGATCCCAACAACCCGCCCAAGACCATCGACGAACTTGTCGCCGCCGCCGAGAAAACCACGAAGCGGGATGGCAGCGGCAACATCATCTCTGCGGGCATGACCCTCGACATGGGCGGACAGGACCACCAATGGTGGCGGGAAGTCCTGATCCGTCAGTTCGGTGGTGTGCCCTACACGGATAACGACGCCAAGGTGGCCTACAACAACGAGGCGGGCCTGAAGGCGCTTACGTTCTACACGGACCTTCAGAAGAAGCATAAGGTCGGCCAGGCCGGCTTCATGGACGAGGGGCAGGCCGCCTTCCGCGCCGGCCTCGCCGCCATGACCATCGACGGGACCTTCCGCCTGGGCTCCTTCAACACGATCAAGAGCTTCGAATGGGGCGTGACCGAACTCCCCACCAACGGACAGGGCGTACGCAGCAACTACGCCAGCTACTTCGCCAATGCGATCACAACGAAGACCGAGGGTGAAAAGCTCGCCGCAGCCGAGAAATTCCTGGCCTATGTCTCCTCGCCCGAGGCCATGAAGATCTGGATGGAGGTGGTCGGTGAATTGCCGGCCCGTCGCACCGCGGCTCTGACCCCTGAGAACATCGCGCACCCGGTCTATGGTCCGTTCCTGAGGGGCCTGGAATATGCTCACACGACCCTGTTCAAGGACGAGGCCGCCCAGCGGCAGGTCGCGATCGACATGGCAAACCGCGTGCTGATCGGCGGGGAGGATCCCAAGACCTCCCTCGCCAAGGCGGCGGAAGCCGAGCAGGCGATCCTCGACCGCGCCAAACGCTGAGCCGAGTTGCGAGGAAGACAGGCCGATGTCCGTCATCGCTCATGAAGGGGCCGCCCGCGGCGGCCTCTGGTCAAGGATGAGCCTTGGCCGGAAACAGGTGATATGGGCGTGGGCCTTCCTCGCGGTTCCGGTGCTCTTTTATGCGGTGATCCGGTTCTGGCCGACCTTCCAGGCCTTCTACCTGTCGGTGACGGACTGGACGATCACGCGGCCCGCCTCCTTCGTGGGGCTGGAGAACTACAAGAGACTCTCGGCCGACCCCCTGTTCTGGCAGGTGTTCCGCAACACCTTCATGTATCTGATCCTGGGCACGCCGATCAGCCTGCTGATCTCGTTCGTCGTGGCCTATTACCTCGACCGGGTGCGGTTCATGCACTCGTTCATCCGCGCGCTCTATTTCCTGCCGTTTCTGACGACGGCCGCGGCGATGGCCTGGGTGTGGCGCTGGTTCTACCAGCCCGTTCCCATCGGCGTGATCAACGACATCCTCTCCGGCTTCGGCATCCCTCAGCAGCCCTTCCTGCGCTCCACCTCCCAGGCGCTGCCTGCCGTGCTGGCGCCCGCAATCTGGGGGGGACTGGGCTTCCAGATCATCATCTTCCTCGCAGGGCTGCGGGCCATTCCGGTCACCTATTATGAGGCCGCCCGCATCGACGGATTGTCGGAAGGAGCAATCCTGAGGAAGATCACGCTTCCCCTGCTCAAGCCCACCCTCGTCTTCCTGGTGGTGTTCTCGTCGATCGGCTTCCTGCGCATCTTCGATCAGGTCTACAACATCAACACGAATGACCCTGGCGGTCCTCTGAACGCCACGAAGCCCCTCGTGCTGATGATCTATCAGACGGCCTTCAGCTCCTACGAGATGGGATATGCGGCTGCTCAGACAGTGGTCCTCTTCGTGATCCTGCTCATCATCTCCCTGCTTCAACTGCGCCTCATGAGGGACCGGTAATGAGCGCCGCCGCAACGTCCCAAGGCTTGCCCATTTCTCAAGGCTTGCCCATGCGGCAGATCCGGCCCGGCAGGATCCTCGCCTGGACGCTCCTGTTCATCGGCGGCGTCATCATGGTGACGCCGCTGCTCTTCATGCTGTCGACCTCCCTCAAGGATGCCTCGCAGGTCTACGATCTGCGCGTGATCCCGGCGGCGCCGACCCTCGACAACTACATCGAGATCCTGAGCGACGGACGCTTCACGCGCTGGTTCATCAACTCGACGATCGTGGCGGCCATCGTCACGCTTTCCAACGTCTTCTTCGACAGTCTCGTCGGCTATACGCTGGCGAAGTTCCGATTCCGGGGCCGGTACATCGTTTTCATTGCGATCCTCTCCACCCTGATGATTCCGACCGAGATGCTGGTCCTGCCCTGGTACCTCATGGCCAGCCAGTTGGGATGGCTCGACAGCTACTGGGGCATCATGTTCCCGGGCATGATGACGGCCTTCGGCACGTTCCTGATGAAGCAGTTCTTCGAAACCGTGCCGGACGACTTCCTGGAGGCCGCTCGAATCGACGGACTCAACGAGTTCACCATCTGGTGGAAGATCGCCATGCCGCTGGTGACCCCTGCCCTGTCGGCGCTTGCGATCTTCACCTTTCTGGGCAACTGGACCGCCTTCTTCTGGCCGCTCATCGTGACCACGAGCGCCGAGCTTTACACCCTGCCCGTCGGCCTCTCCAGCTTCGCGGTCGAGCAGTCCATCCAGTGGGAGAAGATCATGACGGGCGCGAGCATCGCGACCCTGCCGACGCTCATCATCTTCCTGTTCCTTCAACGCTACATCGTCCGAGGCGTGATGCTGGCCGGACTCAAGGGCTGAAGCCGATGAACGCAGGCGCCTTCGAAGACACCTCCGTCTTTCCGGATCCGGTCTACAAGGAGACCGTGCTCCGCCCGCTCTTCGATGGGGCGAAACATCACCATGTGGAGGGCTTTCGCCTCATCGACCGGGCTCATCTCGTCATGCTCCACGAGACGGGAATCCTCACCATCGAACAGGCCCGGCCCATCGCCAGGGCTCTCGAGACCATCGACCGTGAGGTCCAGGTCGGCAGCCTGGCCTATACCGGCGAGGTGGAGGACTTCTTCTTCCTGGTCGAGAAGGAGCTCCGCGCGCGGCTCGGACCGGACCTGGCGGGCCGCCTTCACACCGCACGCTCCCGCAACGACATCGACCATACCCTGTTCAAGCTTGGTCTGAAGCATCGGATCGATTCCCTGCTGGAACGCCTGGTCCGGCTGGCCGAGACCCTGGCATCGGTGGCGGAGCGGGAAAGCGGAACGCTCATCGTCGCCTACACCCATGGGCAGCCGGCGCAACCGACCGTCTTCGGTCACTATCTCTCGGCCGTTCTGGAAACCCTGCTGCGCGACATCGCCCGGCTGGAGGCCGCCCGGGAGATCGTCGACCGCAGCCCCATGGGGGCCGCCGCCATCACCACGAGCGGCTTTCCCATCGACCGGGATCTGACGGCCCGTCTTCTCGGCTTCAGCCGTCCCCTGCAGAACTCCTACGGGTGCATTGCATCCATCGACTACATCACCTCCACCTACTCGGCGATCGAATTGATCTTCCTGCATCTCGGCCGCTTCATCCAGGATCTGCAATTCTGGACAAGCTTCGAGGTTGGCCAGGTCTACGTTCCCAACGCCTTCGTGCAGATCAGCTCGATCATGCCGCAGAAGCGCAACCCCGTTCCCATCGAGCACTTGCGGCACCTCGCGTCGCAGACCGTCGGGCGGGCCCAGGCCATGCTCACGATCATGCACAACACCCCCTTCACGGACATGAACGACAGCGAGGGCGAAAGCCAAGGCTTCGGCTATGGCGCATTCGAAAGCGCCGGTCGTGTTCTCGACCTGCTCTCCGCCCTCATTCCCGCCCTGCGCATCGACCCTGACAGGGTTCGCCACAACATCCGCCGCAGCTGCATCACGGTGACTGAACTCGCCGACAGCCTGGTGCGCCGGGAAGGATTGTCGTTCCGCGAAGCGCACGAGATCGCGGCGGACGTCGCCCGCTCCGTCCTCGCCGTCGGGGGAGACATCGCCGCCGATGGGTATGAGGCCTTCCAGGAGGCTTTTGAGCGCTGCACGAAGCGCCGGGCGGCTGTCAGCAGGGACCAGTTCGCCGAGATCGTCTCGCCGGAAAACTTCGTTGCGGTCCGTGACCGGTTCGGAGGGCCGGCTCCAGGGGCGCTCTCTCGGGCCATTGCCGGATACAATCAGGAAATCTCCGGCATTCGCGGCCGCATGCGGGAGCAGGCGCAGCGCGCCCAGGCCTCCGCCGAGGATCTCCAGTCCCGTTTCACCGCCCTGCTCGGAGAGCGCTAATGGCGACCATTGACCTCCATCGCATCGTCAAGCGCTACGGGCAGACCGCCGTGGTTCACGGGATCGACCTGTCGATCCAGGACGGCGAATTCGTGGTGCTGGTCGGCCCTTCGGGCTGCGGCAAGTCAACCACGTTGAGAATGATCGCAGGACTTGAGGAGATCAGCGCAGGCGAGATCCGGATCAACGGGCGCGTCGTCAATGACCTTCAGCCCAAGGACCGGAACATCGCCATGGTGTTCCAGAACTACGCCATCTATCCGCATGTCACCGTGGCCGACAACATCGCCTTCGGGCTCTACCGCTCCAAGCTCTCAAGGAGCGAGAAGCGTCAGCGCGTCGAGAAGGTGGCGGAGACGCTCGGCCTGTCGCAGCTCCTGGAGCGCCGCCCCTCGGCGCTGTCGGGCGGCCAGCGCCAGCGCGTCGCCATCGGACGGGCCATGGTGCGCGATCCCGCCGCCTTCCTGTTCGACGAGCCGCTTTCCAACCTCGACGCCCAGTTGCGCACTCAGATGCGCATCGAGATCAAGCTGCTTCACCACCGGCTCGGCACCACCTCCGTTTTCGTCACCCACGACCAGGTGGAGGCCATGACCATGGCCGACAGGATCGTGGTGATGCGCGACGGCCGAATCCTCCAGGTCGGCTCGCCTCTGGATCTCTACGAAAAGCCGGTGGACGTCTTCACCGCGAGTTTCATCGGCAGCCCGACCATGAACCTGCTGCCCGCCTCCCTGCGGGACGGCGGAGCGGAGCTGTCGGCCGGCGGCTCGGTTCCGGTTCCGCATTCGTCACCGAAGACGGCCGACATCCTGGTCGGCGCCCGACCGCAGGATCTGGTTCCGACATCCTCCGGCACGCAAGGCCTCACCGTCTCGGGCACGGTGGCCGTCGTGGAGACCTTGGGCTCCGAGACGCTCGTTCATATCGAGACTGCGGGCCAGACCATCATCGGCTCGGCCCCAGGCCGGCAGATCCCGCGGATCGGCGATCATATGACCCTCCATGCCCCGGCAGAAAGACTCTACTACTTCGACAAGGCGACAGAGAAGGCGCTAGCGTCCCCATGAGCGGAATGCCCCCCGAGCGCAGCAGGGTGATCTGCCTTGGGCGGACCTATTGCGACATTATCTTCACCGGCCTTCAGGAGATGCCGGCCCTTGGCCGGGAGCGCTTTGCGCAGGAGGTGACGATCGCGGCGGGCGGAGGCGCCTATATCACGGCGGCCCATCTGTCCGCTCTCGGCCGCCCGGCGGTGCTTCTCACGCGGCTGGGAAACGACCCCCTGTCGCGAAGCCTCGATGGGGAACTCCTGGCGAGCGGAATCGATCTGTCGTTCATCGAACGCTCCGGGGATGCGGGTCCCCAGCCGACGGTCGCCCTCATCAAGGACGGAGAAAGGGCCTTTGTGTCCCGCCGCGCGGGCAGTTCGCGACCGTCCACCTTGGAGCAGGCGCTTTCGGCTCGACATGCCGCCCATTTGCACATCGCGGAATTCGCCACCCTCAAGGACAACCCGGATGTGATCGCCCTGGCGCGAAAACTGGGTCTGACGATCTCGCTCGACCCCAGCTGGGACGATGAGCTGATCCGCCAGGATGCGAGCTTCTTCGAGATCTGCACAGGGGTGGATGTTTTCCTCCCGAATGTGGAGGAAGGAAAAGCCCTGACCGGCGAAAGCTCCGAGGAGGCCATCCTGCGCCGCCTCCAGGAGACGTTTCCCCTCGTTGTCCTGAAGCGCGGCGAGCGGGGTGCAACCGCATCTTGCGAGCGGATCCGTGTTTCGGCCGACGCCCTGCCCGTCAACGTGGTGGATACGACAGGAGCGGGCGATGCCTTCAACGCCGGCTTCCTGCATTCCTGGCTCAGAACCTCGGATCTTGAGAGAAGCTTGACGGCTGGGATCGAGGCGGGCGCCCTCTCGGTCCAATCGGCGGGCGGCGCCCCGCCGCGTCCGACCTCATGAAGCGGATCTTGAGCGCACCTGACGCGAACATCCGCTCGTGGGGACTGTTTCGACACAGACGCAATGATACGTCTGAACGATGTTTTTCCGCTATACTAGGCTTGAATTAACTCGCCCGAGAGGCCACGGAGGCGGCGGCATGAAAGCAGTTCTCGTCCCGGTTGAGCAGCATGCTTTCATGCGCTCTGTTCTTGATGTTGCACTGCTGGTCGCAGATCGGTTTGGGAGCCATGTTGAGGGCCTGGCGCTCGGGCCCGACATTCCAGACGCAGGCACCTTCGACATCCCGGCCAGCTGGACCGTTCTCAGCGAGACGGAACAGCGGGATATGGTGGAACGGGCTCGGCGCCTGTTCGAGAACTTCATGGTGTCCTGCGCGATCCCCAGACACTCGGAAGCTTCGGACGGGGTATCGTATAGCTGGGCAGGCACACAGCTGTTCGGCGAGAGCCGCATCGGAAGCGTCGGCCGGGTGTTCGACCTGGTGGTGCTTGGGCGACCAGGGCAGCGCCATGAACTGCCGCGAATGACAACGGTGGAAGCGGCTCTGTTCGAGAGCGGACGACCTGTTCTGCTCGTCCCGCCCTCCTCTCCAGGATCAGTCGGCGAGACCATCGTCATTGCCTGGAACGGCAGTACGGAAACGGCCCGGACAGTGGCCCTGGGGATGCCGATGCTCTCGAAGGCCCAGCGGGTGTTCATCTTGACTGTCGAGGGCTGGAGGGTCGACGGGCCTACGGGCGAGGAGTTGGCCGCCCGCCTTCAGAGACACAACATTCCGGCTGAGGTGGTTTCACGCAACATGCAGTCCAGGACGCCAGGCGAGGTCATCCTCGAACAGGCGGCCCAATTCCGCGCAGATCTTCTCTTCAAGGGGGCCTACACCCAGAGCCGCCTTCGACAAATGATCTTTGGAGGAGCCACCACCCATATTCTCACGCATTCGAAGCTGCCCATTTTCATGGCCCATTGACGTCGCACCTCAAACGAGCTTCGCGAAATCGACGGGCTTGGTTCGATCCAAGGATGCATGGACAGGCGGCATCGGATACTTCAGACCGGTCGCACAGTTGAACAGAACGACACGGTCGCCCTTCTGAACCCGACCATCGGCGCGTGCCTGCATGTAGGCTGCCATGGTCGCTCCCCCTTCCGGACTCAGCAGCAGGCCGTCCGCCCGCGCGACGGAAGCAACCGCAGCCGTGATCGCCTCGTCGGACACCGCGATGGCGAAACCTCCGCTTTCGCGGACCGCCCGCAGAATGAGAAAGTCGCCCACTGCCTGGGGGACGCGAATCCCGGACGCCACAGTGTGGGCGCCTTCCCAACGAGGTGCGGTTTCCTCCCCGGC
The DNA here is from genome assembly GCA_035296545.1 of Microvirga sp. Lineage (GTDB taxonomy): Bacteria > Pseudomonadota > Alphaproteobacteria > Rhizobiales > Beijerinckiaceae > Microvirga. Next base: position 237 of record DATHAU010000366.1, on the reverse strand, counting down.
CTCGAAGGCTCGGACCATGGGGGCGCAACCGGTTGCCTGCACGGCAACCATCCGCGGACGCTTGCTGCCGATAAAGCCGATCGCCTCCAACTCGGCGAAGGCCTTCCACATGCCGATCAGGCCGGTGCCGCCGCCCGTTGGATAGAAGATCACGTCAGGAAGCTCCCAGCCGAGCTGCTCGGCCAGTTCCAAGCCCATCGTCTTCTTGCCCTCGATCCGGTAAGGCTCCTTCAAGGT
>DATHAU010000365.1:0-3669 GCA_035296545.1 Microvirga sp. | reverse complement strand
AGCGCTGCAGCAGGCGTTGCTGGTGAGCCTGAGAACGCTCATGCGTGGGCTGTACAGCTGCAAAACGTGCGGGAGCGTTCAAATGATAGCGGTTCCGATGCCATGCGTCTGCACCGATTGTGGAGCCGAACTGAAAGTGTTAAGCAGCGAGACACCGCAGGCCGTTGTGCCAAGAAGCGGGATAGAGAAGTAGGCCAAGAGAGTATGCTATGGATAGGACCATTCCCGATCACTGCCACCTTTGGTTCCTCAAGACTCACGTGACTTTGTCCGACTTTCTTAGATAATCAGGAAGTCGCTCGGGTCGAGGGTGACTTTCGGCTGGCTCGTGAGCCGCGCAAACAGAACGACATCGGACGTCTTTCCACCAGTAGGATCTTAGTAGATCTCGATGACATCCTTTGCGGATCCACGATCACTGGCGTCGAGGTGCCGGTAGATGATGCGGTCATCGGCCTGATCCTTGGCGCTCCAGTTCGTAAAAGCGTCGGCCTTCAGAACGCCAGCGGCGCCAACCTTCTTGAAGATCGCATTATCAATCCAGATTCCATTGAGAATGTCATCGCCTTCGTTGCCGATCAGTCTTTTGCGTCCGATATTGCCGATGATCAGATCGTTGCCGTCGCCACCTTTGCATTCTCGATGAGGGAGCGCGCATCACCTTTGTACTGAAACGCATTGAACACATTGCCCCGGGCGAAGAAACCGTCACCTAGGTTGGACCGCTGCGCGTTGGAGATCTCGCTCCAGCTTCCCGGTCCGAGATTGATGCTCAGGTTCGTCGAGGAGTTGGAGAAGTCGTAGCTATCGGTGCGATCTGGGTCATCAGTTCCCCCTTCTGCAACGCGCGTGCGAGCAACTGGGGTTAGCGACCTCCGCCGACTGCCTCGTTCAATCGGGCATCTTCACTGTCAAGTACGGAGCATTCGGACGCTCGGATGGCCCAATGATTGTGGGGACCTGATGCTGTATAGGTTTCAGACTTTTGAGGTAGGACGCCAGCGCCTGGGCGTCCGCATCGGACAGCTTGCTGTAGCTGTGATAGGGCATCACGGGTGCCAGCATGCGGCCGTCAGGCCTCTCGCCAGTACGCACGGCTTTGATGATGTCCCTCTCGCTCCAGGTTCCCAGTCCGGTCTTCCGGTCTGGCGTCAGGTTAGGCGGAAAGAAGATCCCGAGATCTGGGATTTGAAAGCCGACCTCGGAGCCGGCGAGAAAGCGATCTGGGTCGGGCTTGCCAAGGAGGACTCCTGTCGTGTGACATCCAGCACAGTCCATAATCGAAACGAGGTACTCCCCGCGCTTAATCTTGTTCTGCGCTGCGGCTGTCCCTGGGATGGCCACTGCGGCTCCCAATAGACTCAGTCCAATGACGGCTCTAGTAGTAACTGACTTGCGCATCGAAATTGCCTCTGTTCTTGCTTCGCTGAGACAAGGCCCGTTATACCGGCAGCGTTTTTCCGTGGCTTTAGCCGGAATTTGCCTGGATTATCCGTAAATCTTTCCGGAAACTGGCGATCTCCCGGTATGAGGATGGGCGGCATGGATGACAGGAAAAGGATAGCGGCTGCGATCAGGGATTACATCGCCCGCGAACGGCTCTCGCGGGAGCAGTTCGCCTTCAAAACCAAGCTGGGAAAGTCTACGGTCGACAAACTGCTGACAGGTCTGTTTTCCGACAGGACGTTGTCCATTGTCGAGAGCCACACAAACCTACCCCTCCGACCAGCGCTCGAGACCTCGTCGGGTCAACTGCTCACCAGCGGGGCCTGGGGATTAACCCTGAAGCCTCTCGATAAGCCATCCATCGCCGTTCTGCCATTTACCAATATGAGCGGCGATCCCGAGCAGGAGTTCCTCGCAGACGGGATTTCCGAGGACATCACTACGGCGCTGGCTCGTCTGCGCTGGCTCTTCGTCATCGCGCGGAATTCGACCTTTGTTTACAAAGGTAAGGCAGTGGACATCCGGCAGGTCGCCCAGGACCTTGGGGTTCGGTACGTGCTCGAGGGCAGTGTCCGCACGGCTGGCCAGCGCATTCGTATTACTGGCCAGTTGATCGACGCTGAGGCCGGGAAGCACATCTGGGCCGAAAAGTACGACCGTGAGATGCAGGATATCTTCGACGTTCAGGATGACATCACCGAACGGGTTGTCGCCACGGTGGAGCCTCACCTCTATGCAGAGGAAGGGTTCCGGGCGTCTAATAAGCAGCCGGACAGCGTCGATGCCTGGGGCCTCGTCGTTCGGGCCATGAGCCTGATCAACCGAATGGAACGAAGGCAAAATGAGGAGGCGCAGGCCCTTCTTCACCAAGCTATTAGTAGGGAGCCGAGCTATGCGAGAGCTCATGCCCTTCTGAGCTGGGCCATCTGGTGGGCTGCACACCTACGGAATTGGTGTCCAGATCCGCATAAGGCACGTCGCCAAGCAGCAGTCCATGCCCAGGACGCGTTGTCCTTAGATGCAAGTGATCCTTGGGCTCGAATGGTGTCCGGGCTCTGCCTCAGCACTGCCGGGCAGCACGACAGGGCCTTGGTCGAACTCCAGACCGCACTCGACCTCAATCCGAACTTCGCCCTAGGCCACACAGCGTTTGGATGGGCGCTCCTTCGGGCCGGCCAGTTCGATAAGGCGATCGCCGAAACTGGACGGGCGTTGCGCATGAGCCCCCTGGACACCTTTTCAGGCTTTTACACCTCCGTTCATGGCCTCGCCCTTCTGGCCGCGGAGCACTTCGAGGAGGCGCTTCCCTTCCTTCGATCCTCACTCGCAGCGTTCACAGAGTACTCTGGACACTATAACCAGCTGATTAGCTGCTGTGGCCACTTGGGGCGAATTGACGAGGCTCAGGAATTCATTATGGCCAGCAACCGCGTCGGCCCCCCATTGCGCCTGAGAGAGGTCCGAGAGGTCTTGGGCAAGTTCGCCCATTGTGATGTGTTCGTTGAAGGCCTTCGAAAAGCGGGAGTACCAGAGTAATCGAGAGGAGTGCAAACGCAGTCGTATATAGTAAAGACCTGAAGTTTAGAGTTCCTGTATATCTTCTCTGCACCCGAGACGAGATAAAGCAGAATTGATGTTTCCAGCCCACGTTGGGGTTGGCCACACGCTGAAAGCTCCCCCTCAGGTCTTGGTCGTGTCAAAACGCTTGGATGGGGGGCAGAGGAATCGGACCTCGCGCGTCGGAACTCCTGCATGAGCGCTCTCGGGCTGAGTTCGCACTGGTCAGGTCTCCACCCTCGTGGTGCGGCACTCCCGACCAAACAGGGTTAGGAGGCGAGATCGAGGTCCCCACCTACGCTTTCAGGGCTGCCATCAGCGGCCGGACGCCCAGGATACGCTGGCCACCTTCGGCAGCCGCTTCATCAGGAAGTGCGTGGCTCCCGTGCGCATCTTAATCGTGCCGAAGGGATGCTCCACCGTTTCCTTTCACTGGCGCATAGCTGTTGGGTTCTCATCAAGCCGGCGCTGCACCGCCTCCAGCCCGTCCATATGTTCTAAGCGAGTGATCTAGCGCCGCTCGGCCGTTGTGTAGTAGCTCTTGATCGGACACGCCTGGCAGGCGTGTTGGGCAAAGGGGCCCAAACATTCATAGGTACGTAAGCTTGAACCAGCTTGGGCCGCATAGGTAGTTGGCGGCCAGCACGCCATCACCCATGTACACCG
>DATHAU010000364.1:0-2782 GCA_035296545.1 Microvirga sp. | reverse complement strand
ACCGCCGCCTGCGGATAGGACCAGGTCCGGGCCCGGATGCCGGCGATCTGGCGCAGCTTTGAGTTGCGTCCGTCCGCCGCCACCACGAGGCCGGCCGTGATGAGGGGCCCGTCCGCGAAGGCGATGGAGGCCCAGCCTTCGCCCGCCTCGAAACCGGCGGCCTGCCGGGGCAGGACGGTCAGGTTCCCGCACTCCCTGGCGGCCTCCGCCAGCCGTTCCACGAGGGTGGCGTTCTCCACGTTCCACCCGAACGCGTCGAGGCTGATCTCGTGGCTGGAGAAGGACACCGGCGGCGGCCGGAAGAGGCTGCCCGTGTCGTCCACGATCCGCATGGTCTGGAGGGGCGCGGCGTCTGGCGCCAGGCGGGGCCAGACGCCCAGGGCCTCGAGGAAGCGGATCGAGCCGTTGAGCAGGGCCACCGTGCGCCCGTCCCGCCGGGCGTCGAGCCCGCCCACGAGGGCCGTCCTGAAGCCGTCCCGGGCGAAGGCGAGGGCGGCGCTCAGGCCGACGGCTCCGGCCCCCACCACGGCGATGTCATAATGGTCTTCGGTCACGGGTCTCTCACGGGTCTCTCATGGGGATCTGTGGACGGGGCGCGGACTCACAATAAACCATGCATTCGCCATTGCCGACCGGTGCGGCCCGTCCCTATGATCGGTTCCACAAGGGAAGGAACCCCGGCGGAGCCCGTCCGGATCCCGCGGGGCTCCCGTCCATCGTGCCTTATCCTCTTCCGTCTCCAACCTTTCAGTCAGAGTCGCATTGCGTGAAGGCAGACGTTTCAACATCGGGGCAGCCCCTCGTCCAGCTCAAACGCATCAGCAAGCGCTATGGCGATCTCCTGGCCAATGACGGCATCGACCTGGCGATCGGGCCCGGCGAGATCCACGCCCTGCTGGGGGAGAACGGCGCGGGCAAATCGACCCTGGTGAAGATCCTCTACGGGGTCATCGAGCCGACCGCCGGAGAGATCCTGTGGGAGGGACGCCCGGTCTCGATCGCGTCGCCCGTGGAGGCGAGGGCGCTGGGGATCGGGATGGTGTTCCAGCATTTCTCCCTCTTCGACGAGCTGACGGTAGCCGAAAACATCGCCGTGGCGCTCTCAGGGGATTGGAACCTGTCCATGGTGCGGGGCCGGTTGAGCGAGATCAGCCGGACCTATGGCCTTGCGCTCGACGCCGACCGGGCCGTCTGGACCCTCTCGGCAGGCGAAAGGCAGCGCATCGAGATCGTGCGCTGCCTGCTCCAGAACCCCCGCCTGCTCATCCTGGACGAGCCGACCTCCGTTCTCACGCCCCAGGAGGCCGAGCACCTTTTCGGCACCCTGGACAAGCTGTCGGCGGAGGGCTGCGCCCTGCTCTACATCTCCCACAAGCTGGAGGAGGTGCGCCGCCTCTGCCGCAGCGCCACCGTGCTGCGGGGCGGGCGGGTGGTGGCGACCCTCGACCCGCGGGAGCGCAGCGCCCGGGAGATCGCGGCCCTGATGGTGGGCAGCGAGGTCGGGGAGGTTCGCAACACGTCTCCCCTTGCGCCCCAGGGCGAGGTGCTGCGGGTCGATCACCTGTCCATGCCGCCTGCGGGACTGCACGGCCAGGCCTTGGGCGACATCAATCTCGTGGCCCGCGCGGGCGAGGTGGTGGGCATCGCGGGCATCGCCGGCAACGGGCAGAGCGAGTTCTTCGCGGCGCTTTCCGGCGAGCGCCTGGCGGAGCGGCCGGACGCCGTCGTCATCGCGGGGAGACCCTCCGGGCTCCTGGGGATCGACGCCCGCCGCAGGCTCGGCGCGGCCTTCGTGCCGGAGGAGCGCCTGGGCCACGCCGCCGCGCCCACCCATCGCCTGAGCGAGAACACCCTGATCTCCCATGCGGCCGCGGAGGTGAGCCGGGCGGGCTTCATCCTGCTGGGCGCCGCCAGGCGGCTCGCCCGCTCGATCATCAAGAGCTTCGACGTGCGCGCGCCGGAGGGCGACCCGCCCGCCCGCAAGCTCTCGGGCGGCAACCTCCAGAAATTCGTCATCGGGCGCGAGATCATCCGGCGGCCCCGGCTCATCATCGTGGATCAGCCCACCTGGGGCGTCGATGCGGGCGCGGCGCGCCTGATCCGCCAATCCCTGGTCGATCTTGCCCGCGAGGGCAGCGCCGTCGTGGTGGTCAGCCAGGACCTGGACGAGCTTTTCGAGCTGGCCGACAGGATGGCGGTCATCCACCACGGCCGCGTGAGCCCGCTCAGGCCCATCGGGGAATGGACCAGGGAGGCCGTGGGCCTGGAGATGCTGGGCGTCGTCCACCCGGAAGGAGGCGTCCATGCGCTTTGAGCTGACGCCCCGCACCGTGGTCTCGCCGGTCATGCGGGCGCTTGCCCCTGTCGCCGCCTTCGTCACGGCCTTTCTCATCGCCGGCTTCGTCATCTGGCTCATGGGCCGCTCGCCGATTGCGGCCTTCGACGTCTATGTGGCCCAGCCCCTGAGCGACCCCTGGGCGTTGCAGGAGCTTCTGGTCAAGGCGACGCCGCTCGCGCTCATCGCCATCGGCCTGTCCTATTGCTTCCGCGCCAATTTCTGGAACATCGGCGCCGAGGGCCAATACGTGATGGGGGCGGTTTTCGGCAGCTGGCTGGCCCTCTCCACCAACGGAACCGAGGCGGGGTTCTGGGTTCTGCCGATCATGCTCCTGCTCGGGATCGCCGGCGGGGCGCTCTACGGCCTGATCCCGGCCTTTCTCAAGACCCGCTTCGGGGTCAGCGAGATCCTCACCAGCCTGATGCTGGTCTATGTGGCGCAGCT
>DATHAU010000363.1:0-1855 GCA_035296545.1 Microvirga sp. | reverse complement strand
AGCGCTTGACGGTTGCGTCTTTGATGGTCCGGTTCATCCTCTCGACTTGGCCGTTCGTCCAGGGATGGTTTGGCTTGGTGAGGCGGTGCTCGATCCCATGCTGCTGGCAAGCGCGATCGAACGGGTGCCCACGCCAACGGGCTGTCGGCCCTGAGCGGTTCTTCGGCAGATCGGCGAACTGAATGCCGTTGTCGGTCAGAACGATCTTGATCTTGTAAGGGACGGCCGCGACCAGAGCATCGAGGAACGCTCGGGCCGTGACAGTATTCGCCGTCTCGACCAGCTGGACAAAGGCGAACTTCGACGTGCGATCCACGGCTACGTAGAGGTAGAGCTTGCCCTGCTCAGTCCTGACCTCAGCGATATCGATGTGGAAGAAGCCGATCGGGTAGATCTTGAACTTCCTCCTGGCCGGCTTGTCGCCCTCGACCTCCGTCAGGCGTGAGATGCCGTGACGCTGCAGACAGCGGTGCAGGGACGAGCGGGTGAGGTGCGGGATGGTGGCCTGAAGGGCATAGAGGCAGTCGTCCAGAGGCAGGAGCGTGTGGCGACGGAAGGCCACAACAATCGCCTCTTCCTCAAGGGAGAGGACCGTTGATCTGGGATCAGTCGGCCCCGTCGGCCGATCCACCACCGTCTCTCGCTTCTTCCACTTGGCGACAGTCTTCTGGTTGATGCCGTGGCGCTTGGCGAGTGCCCTCAGGCTCTCTTCACTATGCTGGATCGCGCGACGGACCGCCTCTGTCGTGCGGGCGCTCCCATGAAGAACCTGGCCCATAGCGCATCCTTCCATTCCAGGGAAAAGACTGCACCACTAAAGTCCGGGATCAAACAGCTAGGCCGAGAGCGAGCCCAGCACCACCATCGTGGTGATCGTCAGGCCGAGAGCGAGCCCAGCACCACCATGGCGGTGGTCATCAGGGTGATGGACGACAGGAAGCCCACGAAAGCCCTGGTGAAGGATGGGGCGGCGGGGGCAGTGGCGGAAACCTGGGTCATGGGGCTCTCCCGATCTCGGGTGGCGATGGAGAGGTGATACGCCCCCGCTTCCCGGCCCGGTGTGCGACGCAGCACATGGGCGAATGCCCTCGCCGGCACCCTTGCGGGCTGGCGGCCCGCGCGCCATGACAGGCGCATGCCTAAACCCGAACCTGTCCGGCCGCTTGAGGCCTATCCGTCCCGCACCTCGGCCGACATCCGCTATTCCGATCTCGACCGGCAGGGCCACGTCAACAATGCGGTCTTCGCCACCTTTTCCGAGATCGGCCGGGTGGCCTTTCTCTACGATCCCGAGCGGCCCCTGGCGCCGGAAGGCGCGACCTTCGTGATCGCACGCTTGGAGATCGACTTTCGAGCGGAGTTGCACTGGCCCGGGCGCGTCGAGATCGGGACGGCCGTGGCCGAGATCGGCAACAGCTCGTTTCGCCTCGTGCAGAGTCTCTTCAGTGCCGGGCAGCCCGTGGCATCCGCGGCGGCCGTTCTGGTCATGATGGACGGCGCGACCCGGCGAGCCATGGCGCTCCCGCCGCAAAGCCGCGCCATCCTGGAGACGCTGCGCCTGCGCTGACGCGGCCGGTGGGGGACTCCAACCGGCCAGCCGTTACGAGGCGTGTCCCGACCGGCCGGACAGCGGCTCCTTGAGGGCCACCGTTCGCCCGTCCGGGTCACGCACCCAGGCGGTACGGAAGCGGCCGTCGAGGTCGTCGTCGGGATCGGCCAGAACGAGAACGCCGCGCCCTTCCAAACTCTCGATCTCCTCATCCACATCGCTCACGAGCACCTCGACGGGCTGAGGCATCACGGAAGCGGTGGTTTCGACATCGGTTGGCCGCGGGGCGGCCGGCACGTCGGCCTC
>DATHAU010000362.1:0-1579 GCA_035296545.1 Microvirga sp. | reverse complement strand
CTACTGGGCGCAGGAGGTTCAGATCGACGGGTTCCGCTTCGATCTCGCGACCATTCTCGGGCGGGAGCCGCACGGCTTCGAGGAGGACGGCCGCTTCCTCGACGCGGTGCGGCAGGACCCGGCGCTCAGCGGCGTGAAGCTCATCGCCGAGCCGTGGGATTGCGGGCCGGGCGGATACCAGGTCGGCCGCTTCTCGCCGGGCTGGGCCGAATGGAACGACCGCTACCGGGACACGGTGCGGGCCTATTGGAAGGGCGACGAAGGCAAGCTGCCGGAACTCGCCGGACGGCTCACCGCATCCGCCGATCTCTTCAACAAGCGCGGACGCAAGCCCTGGGCCTCGGTGAATTTCGTCACGGCCCACGACGGCTTCACCCTCAACGACCTCGTGTCCTACAACGAGAAGCACAACATCGAGAACGGCGAGGACAACAAGGACGGGCACGGCCACAACCTGTCCTACAATTACGGCGTCGAAGGCCCGAGCGACGATCCCGAGATTCGCGCCGTGCGCTTCCGCCAGATGCGCAACCTGCTCGCCACCCTGCTGTTCTCCCAGGGCACGCCGATGCTGCTCGCCGGCGACGAGTTCGGCCGCACGCAGAAGGGCAACAACAACGCCTATTGCCAGGACAACGAGATCTCCTGGATCGACTGGAAGGGCATCGACGAGAACGGCCGCGAGCTTCTCGACTTCACCCGCAGGCTCATCCAGGTGCGCCAGTCCATGCCGCTCCTGCGGCGGGGCCGCTTCCTGACGGGAACGTACAACAAGGAACTCGACGTCAAGGACGTGACCTGGCTCACCCCGGCCGGCGAGGAGATGACCCCCGAACACTGGGAGAATCCCCATGCGCGCTGCGTGACCATCCTCCTCGACGGTCGCGCCCAGCCCACCGGCATCCGCCGGCGCGGCACGGACGTCACCCTGCTGCTGATCCTCAACGCCCATGACGACGTGGTGAAGTGCAAGCTGCCGGACGTGACCGGGGGACGGGACTGGATGTGCCTCGTGGACACCAACCAGCCGGACCTGGATGCGCCGGTCCCGTTCGAGTTCGGCGAGGAGTATCCCGTGACCGGGCGGTCGCTGCTGCTGTTCCAGCTCAGGCAGGTGCGCAAGCGCGGCGTGTAGGGCTGTTTCTCCTTTCATGGAATCGGCTCTCTTCCCGGATGCCCCGCAGTTTTCCTGAAGCGGACCCGCTCTTCACGCGGCCCGCCTCACGACGCCTGAAGGATCGACCGGTAGAGGCTCGCGTATTGCCGCGCGGGCCTCGTCCAGCCCACGTCCGCCGCCATGCCGTTGCGCTGGATGCGCCGCCACCCATCCCTGTCGCGCCAGAGGTTTTTGGCGCGAATGACGGCATCGGCCGCTGCCGGGAGGGTGACGGGCGTGAACTGGAGGCCCGTGGCGACCCCATTGGCCAGGGCCATGTCGTTGGCGTCGATCACCGTGTCGGCAAGTCCCCCCACCCGCGACACGACGGGCACGCTGCCGTAGCGCATGGCGCAGAGCTGGGTGAGCCCGCAGGGCTCGAACCGGGAGGGCACCAGCAGCGCGTCGCTCCCGCCCTGGATC
>DATHAU010000361.1:0-1552 GCA_035296545.1 Microvirga sp. | reverse complement strand
ACCTCCTCCCCACAAGGGGGAGGAGAGCCTGTCGCGCTCCCTGCGCCAGCAAAGCCTATCTCAGGCAAGCCTGAGACGGGTGGGGACGAGGGCCCGTCGCGCCGTCGTGATGCGGCGGAGCGAGGGGGCTGGAGCGGAACGGGATTCCCGGGGACGCCCTCCCCTTCTAGAACCGCACCGCGCGGGCGCGCTTGACCTGGGGGATCTCCTCGATCCGGCGCAGCAGATCGTCGGAGACGGGCTGGTCCACCGACACGAAGCAGATGGCGTCGCCGCCCGGCCGGTCGCGGCCGAGGGCGAAGGTGGCGACGTTCACGCCCGCCTCGCCGAGCAGGGTGCCGAAGCGGCCGATGAAGCCGGGCTTGTCGTCGTTGCGCACATAGATCATGTGCGGGGCGAATTCCGCATCCACCGCGATGTCGCGGATCTCGGTCACCCGCGGCTTGCCGTCCTGGAACACGGTGCCGCCCGCATGGCGCGGCATGTCCTCCGCATGGACGATGATGCGGATGAAGCTCTCGTAGTCCCGCGCGGCGTTCTCGCGCTTGACCTCCTCCACCATGATGCCGCGCTCGCGGGCCACCACGGGCGCCGACACCATGTTGATGTCCTGCAGGAAGGGACGCAGCACGCCGGTCACCGCCGCCGAGGTGAGCGCGCGGGTGTTCATCTCGGCCACCGCACCCTCGTACTCGATGCGGATGCCCTTGATGGAGGCTTCGGTGAGCTGCCCCAGGAACGAGCCGAGCTTTTCGGCCAAAGCCACGAAGGGCTTGAGGCGCGGCGCTTCCTCGGCGGTGATCGACGGGAAGTTCACGGCGTTCTGGATCGCGCCCTGGAGCAGGTAGTCCGACATCTGCTCGGCCACCTGCAGGGCCACGTTCTCCTGCGCCTCCGTGGTGGCCGCGCCCAGGTGCGGGGTGCACACCACGTTGGGATGGCCGAAGAGCGGATTATCGGTCGCGGGCTCCTCGGTGAACACGTCGAAGGCCGCCCCCGCCACATGGCCGGAATCGAGGCCTGCGCGTAGCGCCGCCTCGTCCACCAGGCCGCCGCGGGCGCAGTTGACGATGCGCACGCCATTCTTCGTCTTGGCGATGTTTTCGGCCGACAGGATGTTCCTGGTCTTCTCCGTCATGGGCACGTGCAGGGTGATGATGTCGGCGCGGCGCAGGAGATCGTCCAGCTCCACCTTCTCGACCCCGATCTCGAGGGCGCGCTCCGGCGACAGGAACGGATCGAAGGCGATCACCTTCATGCGCAGGCCGATGGCCCGGTCGGCCACGATGGAGCCGATGTTGCCGCAGCCGACGACGCCCAGCGTCTTGGCCGTGAGCTCGACGCCCATGAAGCGGTTCTTCTCCCACCGACCGGCTTGCGTCGATGCATCGGCCTGCGGGATCTGGCGGGCGAGCGCGAACATCATGGCGATGGCGTGCTCGGCGGTGGTGATGGAATTGCCGAAGGGCGTGTTCATGACGATGACGCCCCGCGCCGTGGCGGCGGGGATCTCCACGTTGTCCACGCCGATGCCGGCGCGGCCGATCACCTT
>DATHAU010000360.1:0-7575 GCA_035296545.1 Microvirga sp. | reverse complement strand
TGAGGCGAGGCTTGAGCCTTCTCGACATCGTAGCGGACTCGAACCGCCCGCTCCGCTTCGGCGAGATTGCGGAGCAATCGGGTCTCACGAAGGGCACCGCCCACCGGATGCTCGCCACCCTGGTCGAGGCCGGCCTCCTGCGCGTCGACGAGCGGGATCAGACCTATCGCCTCGGGTTCCGGCTCTTTGAAATGGCGCACCGGGTCTGGGGCGAGTTCGACCTGCGCTCCGCCGCCGAGCCCGAACTCGAGCGCCTGCGGGACCTCACCGGCGAGGCGGTTCGCCTTGCGGTTCTCGAGGGGCAGGAGGTTCTTTACGTCGACCAGCGCGAGGCCGCGCAGGCGATCCGCCTTTCGAACGGCGTCGGCGCGCGCGCGGCGTCCTATGCGAGCGGGGCCGGCAAGGCGATCCTGGCGCATCTGGATCCCCCCATTCGGCAGCAGGTGCTCGCATCCCTGCACCTCAGGCGCTTTACGCCCAACACCATCACCGAGCGCGGCGAGCTCGAGCAGCAGCTCGATCTCACGAAGGCCCGGGGCTACTCGGTTTCCCTCGAAGAGCAGCATGTGGGGGTCGCATCCGTCGCCGCCCCGATCCTCGACCACCAGGCCCGCGCCATCGGCGCCATCGCCATCGTCGGACCGGCCTTTCGCCTGAGCGTCGACCGGCTTCACGCGCTCGGCCGCGACGTCATGGAGGCTGCCCGCCGCATCTCGGGCAATGCAGGGCAGATCGCCATGTCCATCAACATCAACCCACGGCCCCTCGGCCCGGATCGCGACGATCTCGATTGCGTGTTCCCCAGCACGTGTTTTCTTGGCGAGGGACCGGTCTGGTCGGCGTCGGAGAGCAGGCTGCACTGGGTCGACATCCTGGCCCCGGCCATCGTCTCCGGCGATCCTGTCACAGGGAAGTTCGCCTCGAAGCCGATGCCGGAACTCGTCGGGGCCATCGTGCCTCGCCGGCGCGGCGGTCTCGTCGCGGCCATGCAGACGGGCTTCAAGGCCGTGGATCCCGATACGGGAGCCGTGACGCTCATCGCCCATCCGGAAGCCGACAAGCCGGGCAATCGGTTCAACGACGGCAAGTGCGACCGGCGCGGGCGCTTCTGGGCCGCCACCATGGCCATCAACACCCTTCCGGGCGAGGGCTCGATCTACCGCCTCGATGCGGATCGGCGCGTCACGCGGATGGATACGGGCTTTCACGTTTCCAACGGGCTCGGATGGAGCCCGGACAGCACCCGGTTCTACTTCACGGATTCCGGCCCGAGGCGCATCTACGCCTATGATTTCGACCTCGACAGCGGCACGCTCGCCAACCGGCGGACCTTCGTTCAGGTGCCGGACGGCGTGGGCATCCCGGATGGCCTTGCGGTCGATGCGGAGGGCTTCGTCTGGAGCGCCCATTGGGACGGCTGGTGCGTGACCCGATACGATCCCGACGGAAAGGTCGACCGCGTCATCAACCTTCCCGTCCCCCGCCCGACCAGTTGCGCCTTCGGCGGGCCGGACCTGACCACGCTTTTCATCACCAGCGCCCGGATCCGGCTCTCGGCGCAGCAGCTCGCCGAGGCGCCGTTGTCGGGCAGCGTGTTCGCCCTGCAATCGGGCATCCGCGGGCTGCCCGAAACCCCGTACGCAGGCTGAGGAGGCGGCATTGGCTAACCTGAGGCTGCGCGACGTGCGGAAGTCCTTCAACAGGTTCGAGGTGCTTCACGGCATCGACCTTGACGTGGCGGACGGTGAGTTCGTCGCCTTCGTCGGGCCGTCCGGCTGCGGCAAGTCCACTCTGCTGCGCCTCGTCTGCGGGTTGGACGAGGTGACCGGCGGCACGATCGCCATCGACGACGAGGTGGTCAACGACGTTCCTCCGGCGCGGCGCGGTCTCGCGATGGTGTTCCAGTCCTATGCGCTCTATCCGCATATGAGCGTCGCGCAGAACATGGGCTATGCCCTGCGGCTGGCCGGCACCGACAAGGCCGAGATCGCGCGGCGGGTCGGAGCCGCCGCCGAGATCCTGCGACTGACGGCGCTCCTGGATCGCAAGCCGCGCCAGTTGTCGGGTGGCCAGCGGCAGCGGGTCGCCATCGGGCGCGCCATCGTGCGCGAGCCGCGGATCTTTCTCTTCGACGAGCCGCTCTCGAACCTCGATGCCGCCCTGCGGGTCGACATGCGCACCGAGATCGCCCGCCTGAAGGCGCGCCTCGGAACGACCATGGTCTATGTGACCCATGACCAGACGGAGGCGATGACCCTTGCCGACAAGATCGTGGTCCTGAATGCCGGACGGGTCGAGCAGGTGGGCTCGCCCCTGGACCTCTATCGCGAGCCGGCCAACCGCTTCGTCGCCACGTTCATCGGCTCCCCCCGTATGAACCTCCTGCCGGGCATCGTGCTGGAGGACGGCATGGTCGAGCTTGCAGGACGGTTGCGCCTGCCCATGCACCTGAATGCGCCTTCCGGCGCCTCCGTCGAAATCGGGTTCCGGGCGGAACACCTGCGCATTGCCGATGCGCCGTCGCCGGGGACCATGACGGGGACGGTTGCGATGGTCGAACATCTCGGCGCGGACATCTTTGCCCATATCGCCGTGAACGGCATCGAGCAGCCTGTGATCGCCAGGCTCGGCGGGGAGGCCACGATCGCGGCAGGCGGGGCGGTCGTCCTCGCGCCGGAGCCTGAGCGCGCTCACGCCTTCGATTCCGAGGGACGGCGTATGTCCCCGAGGACGCACGTCAGGAGCGCCGCATGACCGAAGGAGCCCGCTATCCCGATCTGGCCGAGATGCCCGTGCTGATCACCGGCGGCGGCTCGGGGATCGGCGCATCGGTCGTGGCGCATTTCGCCGCGCAGGGTGCGCGCGTGGCGTCGCTCGAGGTGAACGAAGCGGCGGCGCGACGCACGGAGGAGGCGGTCCGGCGCGAGGGCGGCAGCGTCGATTTCGAGATCGTCGACCTGCGCGACATCCCCGCCATGAGGGTTGCGGTTGAGCGCCTCGCCGACAAGGTCGGCGCTTTCAGGGCCCTCGTGAACAACGCCGGCGACGACGCGCGCCACACCTGGTCGGAGATGACGCCGGAACTCTGGGACGATCGGTTCGCCGTCAATGCGCGGCACCAGTTCTTCGTCGCGCAGGCCGTTGCGCCGGGGATGGCGCAGGCGGGGGGCGGAGCGATCGTCAACCTTGGGTCCGTCTCGTGGATGTTCGGAGCCGCCGGGCTCATCGCCTATACGTCCGCCAAGTCGGCCATCGAAGGCATGACCAAGTCACTGGCCCGGGAGCTTGGACCTTTGAAGATCCGCGTCAACAGCATCGCGCCGGGCTGGGTTCTCACCGAGAAGCAGATCGAGCGGGCCAATGCGACCGATCCGTCGAAGTTCCAGGCCTATCTCCAAAGGCAATGCCTGAAGGAGCATCTGGAGCCGGCAGACATCGCGCGGCTCGCCCTGTGGCTCGCCTCCAACGAGGCGCGGCGCTGTACCGGGCAGACCTTCATCGTCGATGCAGGAGTCGTCTGACAGCGCTCCACCAACCGTGGCCTCGCGGACCACGGACACAAGAACAAGGGACCGCCCGCCCGGTCGAAACCTACACAAGCGGAGGACATATCATGACCAAACTGACACGACGCGAATTCGGCGGGCTCGGCCTCGCAGCCGCAGCCGCCCTGGCGGCCCGCGGCGCCCACGCACAGGCTCCGGGAGTGAGCTTCCTGAGCTTCACCTACGCCGAGGATCCGAACCGCCCCTTCGTCCAGACGCTCCTCGAAAACTTCCAGAAGGCCAATGGAATCACGGTGGAGCCCATCGGGTCCGCCTGGGGCGAGACCCAGAAGAACATTCAGCTCCGGCAGCGCTCGCGGACGCTGCCGACCTCGGCCCAGGTTCAGGAGCGCTGGCTCCCGTCCCTGGCCAATCTCCCGGAACTCGTGGATCTCAACGAGGCCATCGGCAAAGCCGACCTCGAGGCTGCCATCGACCCGACCGTTCTCGCCATGGGCCAGGCCGGCGGCAAGCAGCTTGCGCTTCCGCTCATCACCGGATCGATCGGGATGATCGCCAACAAGGAGGTGCTCGACAAAGCCGGCGTCTCCAAGATCCCCGTGACCCTCGACGAATTCCGCGCCGCCCTTGTCGCCGTGCGCGACAAGATCCCGAACTCGGTGCCGTTCGCCGTCGCCACCAAGAACCCGAGCTCGATTCCCCTCGACTTCATGATCGCCGTCTGGATCCACGGCGGCCGGATCATCGACGAGAGCGGCAAGGTTCTGATCAACAGCCCTGAGGGCAAGGCGGCGATGAGCTTCATGGCGGGGCTCATGAAGGACCGCCTGATCGCGCCGGAGATCGACCGGCCGGATGCCCGCCGCCTGTTCGCGCAAGGAGCGTCGGCCTTCTACATCGACGCCCCGCAGACCCGTCAGTTCGTGCGCTCGTTCTCCGGGCGAGGCGAGGCCGCGGATGCTTTCACCATTCCCATGAAGACGCCGATTCTCAAGGCCGGCGACACGTCCCGCTCCATTCAATGGGGCCATCTCGCCGTGCTCTTCAAGGGACCCACGGCGACCGACGCGGACAGCCCCGGCGTCAAGTGGATGCGCTACCTCATGTCGGACGCGGCTCAGACCAGCTTCCCGGTGGCGCTGTCCGCCCTGCCGGCCACGAAGGCGGGCCGCCGGGCTCCGGCCGTGCAGAACGATCCCTTCTTCAAGGCCTGGGCCGAGGCGACAGGGGTACCGCTCATGAACGAGATCGGCATCTGGTCCAACGCGCCGGAACTCAATACGATTCTCAGCGAGGAATTTCAGGCCGCCGTTCTCGGCCAGAAGGCTCCGGATCAGGCCATCGCCAGCATGCAGTCGCGCATGGAAGCCTCCATGGCCAAGCGCGGTTGACGGAACCATGGCATCCATGGGTTCGGCCACCGTCGCGCGGGGTGGATTGCAGCCGGGGCCCGCCATGCGGGTCTCGGCCCATGCCCGGCGTGGCGGCCTGAAGGCCGGCGAGAAGCGGATCGGATGGCTCTTCCTCCTGCCGGCCCTTCTGGCTTTCGCGCTGGTCATCGCCCTCCCGTTCCTGCGCGCGCTCGGGTTCGCGTTCACGCGCAGCGACCTGCAAACGCCGGAGCCGGTTTTCATCGGCCTCGGCAACTTCAGGGAGATCTTGAGCTCGCCGGAGGTGCTCGGCTCCTTTGCCACCACCGCCATCTATGTGGTTCTGGCCACAGGGTTCACGGTGATCATCGGTCTTGCCTGGGCCATTCTCCTCAACCAGGCCTTCCGGGGCCGCACCGCCCTCCGCGCGCTGTCCCTCTTGCCATGGGTGCTGCCCTCGACGGTGTGCGCCTTCATCTGGGGTTGGATCTTCAACAGCCGCTACGGCGTCCTCAACGCAGCCCTGCTGGAGCTGGGCCTGATCCCCTTTCCGACCGCGTGGCTATCGACCTCGGCGGGCGCCATGACGGCCGTCGTCGTCACCAAGGTGTGGCTGTCCATCCCTCTCTACATGTCCTTCTTCCTCGCCGGCCTTCAGGGGCTCGACCGTGAACAGGTCGATGCGGCCCGGGTCGACGGGGCGGGCAACGGCGCGATCCTGCGCGACCATGTGCTGCCGCACCTCAAGCCGGTGCTCCTTGTGGTCGTGGTGCTCGGCGTGATCGGCAACCTGCAGCAGTTCGACACGATCTACGCCCTGACGGGCGGCGGCCCGGTGCGCGCCACCACGGTCCTGTCGATCGAGGTGTACCGCCGCGCCTTCGACCAATGGGACGTGGGCATGGCCTCCGCCATCGGGCTGCTCTGGGTCGCGACGATCCTGCCTGCGGCCTACGTGTATCTCCGACACCTGCTCAAGGGGGTCTAGAACCATGCTGGACCTCTCATCCGGAACCGCCAGGACGGTGTTCTGCGTACTCCTCGGCCTGATCGGCGCGTTCCTGTTCTTTCCGATCTACTGGCTGGCGATCTCCGCCTTTAAGGGCAACGCGGAACTCTATCGCGTCATCCCGACGCTCTATCCGCATGCGCCGACCCTCGAGCACTTCGCCACGGCCTTCGGGCGCGGCAACCTGCTGCTGCATCTCAAGAACAGCCTGATCGTCTCGACCTCGGCGGCCGCCCTCAACACGGCCCTTGCCATGTATGCGGGCTACTCGTTCGCGAAGTTCCGCTATGCGGGCCGACGCCCGGTCATGCTCCTCCTCCTGTCGGCCCAGGTGTTCCCGTTCGGCCTCCTGCTGATCAGCCTCTACCCGATCATGACGTCGCTTGGGCTCCTCGACACCCGGACCGGCCTCCTCCTGTCCTACATCGTCTTCGCGTTGCCGGTGTCCACCTATATGCTCTACTCGTACTTCTCGCAGGTGCCCGACGAGCTGATCGAGGCGGCCCGCGCCGACGGGGCAGGGGAGCTGCGCATTTTCCACACCATCATCCTGCCCGTTTCGATCCCGCCTGTGGTGACCGTATTCCTCTACGGCTTCATGTGGTCGTGGAACGACCTGCTTTATGCGCTCACCCTCATCGTCTCCGAGAGCAAGCGCACGGTCGGGCCGGGTCTGATGCTGTCCTACCTCAACGAAACGAACGCCGACTGGGGCGGGGCGATGGCCGCCTCGCTGGTGGCTTCCGCCCCCGTCGTGATCGCTTTCGCCATTCTCCAGCGCTGGTTCATCCAGGGCGTTACCGCGGGTGCCGTGAAGTGACCAAGCTGTCAGGCGTGTTTCCGGTCGTTCCGACCCCTTTCTCCGGAGATGGATCGGTGGACGAGGCGGCGTTCCTCCGTCTCGTCGATTTCGCCCTCGAATCCGGGGTGGATGGCCTGGTTTTCCCCGGCATGGCGAGCGAGGTCGAGACCCTGACGCCGGAGGAGCGCGGCGCGCTCGTGGCAGCCCTCGGCCGACATCTGGAGGGGCGCATTCCGTTCATCGCCGGCGCGAGCGACGCCGACCCGGCGCGGGCCGCCGCCAGAGCCGAGGAGGGTCGGCGCGCAGGGGCGCAGGCCGCCATGATCATGGCGCCTCACGCGCTCGGGCGGGACCCGGCCCGACAGCCCGAGTTCTTCCGAGCGGTCGCGGAGTGCACGGACCTTCCGATCATGCTGCAGAATGCACCCGCTCCCATGGGCGCGGGCCTTTCGCCGGAGGAGGTGGCTGAGGTGGTGGAACTCGTTCCAGCCATCCGCTTCGTCAAGGAGGAAACGCTTCCCTGCGGCCAGAACGTCTCGCTCATCCTGGGCCGCGTGGGCGAGCGGCTCGATGGGGTCTTCGGCGGGGCCGGGGCGCGCTACGTCATCGATGAGCTCGCCCGTGGAGCGGCCGGCACCATGCCGGCTATCGAACTCGCCGACGTTCACGTCGAACTCGTCCGCGCCTGGGAAAGCGGCGACCGCACCACGGCGCGACGGCTCTACAGGGAGAGCCTTCCCGTTCTCGTGTTCCAGGCGGTATTCCGCGTGCGGGCCACCAAGGCGGTTCTCCAGCGCCGGGGCCTTCTCGACTCCACCCTTGCACGGGCGGCAGGTCCCAGGCTCGACGCCCACGATGTCCGGGAACTCGACGCGCTCGTGTGCGATG
>DATHAU010000359.1:0-6228 GCA_035296545.1 Microvirga sp. | reverse complement strand
CACGGGCTCGCGGCCCATGAAGAAGTTGCGCGTGACCGACATGAGCGGGATCATCGCGAGATCCTGGTAGACCGTGGCGATCCCCGCATCGAGGGCGTCGCGCGGCGAGGCGAACGACACCGGTCGCCCCTCCACGAGATACTCGCCGCTGGTCGGCCTGTGCACGCCGGCAAGGGTCTTGATGAGAGTGGATTTGCCGGCGCCGTTGTCGCCGAGGAGGCACAGCACCTCCCCGCGTGCGACCCGCATCGACACGCCCGAGAGCGCGATCACCGAGCCGAAATGCTTGACGAGATCGCGGACCTCGATGAGAGGCGCATCGTGGCGGGCGTCGGGAGGACGGGCATCCTGGGCCATGTCAGCGCTCCCCCGTCACTTTCTTGCGGATGAAGTTGTTGAACAGCACCGCCAGCAGCAGCATGGCGCCGAGGAACACCTGGAACCAGTCGGAATCGAAGCGGGTATAGGTGAGGCCGATCGAGACCATGCCGAAGATGATGGCGCCGAAGAACGCGCCGATGGCCGAGCCATAGCCGCCGGTGAGCAGGCAGCCGCCGATCACCGCCGCGATGATGGCCTCGAACTCCTTCTGGAAGCCGCGCCGCGCATCGGTCGATCCCGCGTCGAGCACGGTCAGAACGGCGACGAGCGCCGCCGCGAAGGCGGTGAGCATGAAGAGCGCGGTCTTCACCCGGTCCACCGGCACGCCGGAATTGCGCGCCGCATTGGGATCGCCGCCCGCCGCGAAGATCCAGTTGCCGGCGCGCGTGCGCAGGAGAAGCCAGGTTGCCAGAAGGGCGAAGCCGACGAACCAGACGATGGACACCGGAACGCCCGTCACCGTGGGGGTGCCATTGGGGAATTTGCCGATGAGGTCGTTGGCGGCAAGCCACGCGAAGAGGCCCTCGAAGGCAACGCCGGAGAACAGCTCGCGCACGATGCCCTCACCCGCCTGATCGCCGATGCCGCGCATCTGGGTCGAGCCGCCGGTGGCCCATTTCAGCCCGACGAGCGAGAGGCCGCGCAGGATGAACAGGAAGGCCAGGGTCACGATGAAGGACGGGAGCCTGCTGCGGATGACGATCTGGCCGTTGAGGCCCCCCAGCAGAGCCGCCAACCCGAAGGTGGCGGCAATCGCCAGAAGCAGGGGCCAGCTGTTGAGGGTGAGAAACGCCCCGAAGATCAGCCCGGTGAAGGCCACCATGGAGCCGATGGAGAGATCGAACTCCCCGCCGATCATCAGCAGCGCCGCCGCGATGGCGAGGATCCCGAGCTGCGCTGCGGGCGAGAGGATGTTCATGATGCCCGCGAGCGTGAACATGGACGCATCGGCGGTGGAGGCGAAGAAGATCGCCACCAGGATGAGGCCGGCCAGGGCCCCGAGCTCGGGACGCCGCATGATCTTGGTGACGAGGGAGACATCCCTCAGGCGTTCGTCCTGGATCTGCTTGACCGTTGGAGGCGGGCTGAGGTCCGCGGTCGACTGAGTGGTGTTCACCATGGGCGCCTCCCCGGAGGAATTCGGTGCGAAAAGCCCGCAGTCCGTGCGACTGCGGGCCTTGAGTGGCGGTTAGCGGATGCCCTTGGCGGACAGATCGACCACCTGAGCGGCCTTTTCCTTGGTGATCAGGTTCGGGCCCGAGGCAACGTCGCCGCCGGGCATCAGGCCGTACTTCGCGTAGTTGGCCAGGAACACCACCGGCAGATAGCCCTGGAGGTATTGCTGCTGGTCGATGGCGAAAACGGCCTCGCCGCCGGCCACGGACTTGAGGAAGCCCGCCGACATGTCGAAGGTGGCGACCCGAATGGCGCCCGTCTTGCCGGCCTCCTTCACGGCCGCGACCGACGGCTCGCCGGCCGTACCGGCGCCCAGCGCCAGGATCGTGTCGATGGACGCGTCGGAGGCGATCGCCGCCTTCACCTTGGCGCGGATGTCCGCCGGATCGTTCGACACGGGCAGGACCGTCACCTTGCCGCCGAAGCCTTCCGTGAAGCCCTTGCAGCGCAGATCGAGGGAAACGTTGCCCACCTCCTGGTTCACGCACAGGCCGACCTTGCCGCCCATCTCCTTGAGCTTCGCCCCGGCGATGCGCCCGGCCTGAACCTCGTCCTGGCCCACATGGAGCAGGGCGCCGAGCTTCTTGGACACGTCGGAGCCCGAGTTCATGGAGATCACCGGGATGCCGGCGGCCACCGCCTTCTGGATCGACGGTCCGAGCGCCGAGGTGTCGGGGATCGACACGATGAGCCCTGCGGGCTTCTGGTTCACGGCCGCGTCGATGAGCTGGCTCATGGCCACCATGTCGAAGGTTTCCGGCGCGCGGTAATCCACCTGGATCTTCATGTCCTGGCCCGCGGCCGACACGCCGTTCTTCACCACCGACCAGAACGGGTCGTTGGCCTGGCCGTGGCTGACCACGATGATGCGGGTATTCTGCTGGGCAAGGGCGGGAGCCCCGGCCGCGATGGTCAGAGCTGCCGCGGCAGCAAGACCCATGACGAACGATTTCATTTGTTATCCTCCCAAGGGGGTTCTTGTCCGAACGCCGCAGCCGGATTCCGGCCGCCGCGAACGCTACGGCATAACATACCGGGCGGTGGAGTTGGCGGAGAAAACGCCGATGGCCCGGATGAGAATCATCGGCCCTCTGGCGTTCCCTCCGCTGGTTCGAGGCATCGTTTTAGAACGCCCAAACCTTTTTTGTTCATTCATTAGAATTTTTATTCCATTTTTGCCGGAGCGATGTCAAGGTCTCAATCGCAGTCTGAGGGTGTGATCCATGGAGAGCGGACGAGGGGCAGGCGCGGCGGAGGCGGTCGGAGGGGCCGCTCCCGAGGATTACGAAAGCCTGCGAACCCTGCTGCTCAGCCGCCGCGAATCCATGCCCAAGCGGCTGAAGCAGCTCGCCGCCTTCGCCATGGAGCACCCGGAGGAGGTGGCCTTCGGCACCGTCGCGGGGATCGCCGAGCATGCGGGGGTTCAGCCTTCGACCCTGGTGCGCTTCGCCAAGAGCCTGGGCTATGACGGGTTCTCCCATCTGCAGCAGGTGTTTCGCGACCGCCTGCGCGAGCGTTTCCCGGACTACCGCGAGCGGCTGCGGGCCCTGCGCGGCCAGGAGGGCCACCACGTCCACGCCACCTCTCTCCTGGAAGGCTTTGCGGGCGCGGCCGCGGTTTCCCTGGAGCGGATGCGCGAATCCATCCGGCCGGAAGAGCTCTCCCGCGCCATCGAGACCCTGGCCAAGGCCGACACCCTCTATCTCCTGGCGGCGCGGCGGGTCTTTCCGGTGGCGGCCTACTGCGCCTATGCCTTCGGCAAGCTGGGGGTGCGGGCGATCCTGATCGACCACATCGCCCAGCTCGGCCCCGAGCAGCTGGCCACGGCCACGGAGCGGGACGCGGTTCTGGCCATCAGCTTCACCCCCTACGCGCCGATCACCGCCGATCTGGCCGCCGTGGCGGCGCGGCGCGACATCCCGGTGGTGGCGATCACCGATTCGGCCTTCAGCCCCTTGGTCACCAGCGCCGACGTCTGGCTCGAGGTGGCGGAGGCCGATTTCAGCGCCTTCCGCTCCATCTCGGCCTCCCTCGCCCTGGCCATGGCTCTCGTCGTGGGCATCGCGGAAAAACGCGCCGAGGGATAGAAATCATCCTCGCGCCATCTTACCGGCCACCGGCACAGGAGGCGGCGTTCACCGCGGACCTATGCTCCCATGGGATGTTTGATTGCGGCCGCGTCGCGCCTGCATCCTCGAAGACACGCTTGAGGAATGTTGGCGCTAGACCCGCACCGGCTTCCCGCTCCTCGCCGATTCGGTGGCCGCATCGGCCAGACGCTGCGCCATGAGGCCGTCGCGGCCGGTGGGCTCGGGGGCCTTGCCGCCGCTGATCGCCGCCAGGAACGCGCCGAGCTCGTCCCGATAGGCCTCGGCATAGCGCTCCAGGAAGAAGTCCTGAACCGGGTCCGCCGTGATGCCGGCGGCGTTCGACACCTCCACGGTGGTGCGGTGGATGTTGCCCGCCCGGATCATGCCCTTGGAGCCATGGACCTCCACCCGCTGATCGTAGCCGTAGGTGGCCCGGCGGGAGTTGGAGATCTGGACGATCCGTCCCTTGGAGGTCTTGAGGAGGACCGCGGCGGTGTCCACGTCGCCCGCCTGGCCGATGGCCGGATCGACCAGGGAGGAGCCGACCGCATGCACCTCCACGGGCTCGTCCCCGAGCAGGAGGAAGCGGGCCATGTCGAGATCGTGGATCATCATGTCCCGGAACAGGCCGCCGGAGGTGGCGATGTAGCTCACCGGCGGCGGGCCGGGGTCCCGGGACAGGATGGTGACCAGCTCCACCTCCCCCACCTCGCCGTCCGCGAGGCGGCGGCGCAGGGACGCGAAGTTCGGGTCGAAGCGGCGGTTGAAGCCGATCATCAGCGGAATGCCGGCCTTCTCGACGATGCCCAGGCAGGTTTCGATGCGCGCGCTCGACAGGTCCACCGGCTTCTCGCAGAACACCGCCTTGCCGGCGCGGGCCCCACGCTCGATGAGGTCCGCATGGGTGGTGGTGGGGGTGCAGACGAGAATCGCGTCCACGTCCGAACGCTCCACGATCTCGTCCAGGGAGGCCACCTCGGCTCCCGTGGCGGCCGCCAGGTCCTGGGCCGCGGGAGCGTGCGGATCGGCCACCGCCACGAGGCGGGCGTCCGGATGGCTTGCGGCGTTGCGCCCATGAATGCGCCCGATGCGGCCCGCGCCCAGAACGGCGATCCTGATCATGTGTCCCCCGAGATCCTTTGCCGGCTTACGGCAAATTTGGAATTGATGTTCCAGCACAAGCTGATAAATAGAATAAACATTCTATAGCTGCAAGAGCCGGTCGACCGGCTCACGGGGGCAGGCCCACGGGTCCGCCTCCACGAGCGGGAGGAATAGCATGAAGCCTGCCCTGGATGTCATCACGATCGGCCGCGCCTCGGTCGATTTGTACGGCCAGCAGGTCGGCGGGCGGCTGGAGGACATGGCCTCCTTCTCGAAGGCCGTCGGCGGGTGCCCGTCCAACATCGCCATCGGCACCGCCCGGCTCGGCCTGAAATCGGGCCTCGTGACCCGGGTGGGCGACGAGGCCATGGGGCGCTTCATCCGCGAGCAGATGGAGCGCGAGGGCGTGGCGACCCAAGGCATCGTCACCGACCCGCAGCGCCTCACCGCCCTGGTGATCCTGGGCGTGCGCGACGAGCATTCCTTCCCGCTCATCTTCTACCGGGACAACTGCGCCGACATGGCGCTCAGCGAGGACGACATCGACGAGGGCTTCATCGCCTCGGCGGGCGCCGTCGTGGTCACCGGCACCCATTTTTCCCGCCAGAACACCGCCGCCGCGCAGCGGAAGGCGATTCGCATCGCCAAGGCCCATGGGCGCAAGGTGGTGTTCGACGTGGATTACCGCCCCAACCTCTGGGGCCTCCTCGGCCATGGGGCGGGCGATTCGCGCTACGTGCGCTCGGACGAGGTGACGGAGCATCTCCGGCCCATCCTGGCCGATTGCGACCTCGTCGTGGGCACCGAGGAGGAACTGCACATCGCCGGCGGCTCCGAGGATACGCTTGCGGCCATCCGGGCCATCCGGGCGATCTCCACGGCCGCCATCGTGTGCAAGCGCGGCCCCATGGGCTGCGTGGTGTTTCCGGGCGACATTCCCGATTCCCTCGACAAGGGCGTCAAGGGGCCCGGCTTTCCGGTCGAGGTCTACAACGTGCTCGGCGCGGGCGACGCCTTTCTGTCCGGCTTCCTGCGCGGCTGGCTCAAGGGCGAGCCCCTGGAGACCTGCTGCGCCTACGCCAACGCCAGCGGCGCCTTCGCGGTGTCGCGCCTGCTCTGCTCGCCGGAGATCCCGACCTTCCCCGAGCTGCAGCACTTCCTGAAAGCGGGCAGCCCGCACAAGGCGCTGCGCTTCGACGAGGGCATCAACCACATCCATTGGGCAACCACCCGCCGGCCCCAGGCCGACACCCTCATGGCGCTGGCCATCGACCACCGCGCGCAGCTGGAGGCAATGGCCCGGGAGGTCGGAGCCCCGGTGGAGCGCATCCCCGACTTCAAGGTGCTGGCCGTTCAGGCGGCCGCGCGGGTGGCGGACGGACGCCCCGGCTTCGGCATGCTCATCGACGGCACCTATGGCCGCGAGGCGCTGTTTCGCGCCGCCGACCATCCGTTCTGGATCGGCCGCCCGGTGGAG
>DATHAU010000358.1:0-3083 GCA_035296545.1 Microvirga sp. | reverse complement strand
ATGCGGAGGTGATCCTCGCCGCCGGCACCTACGCCACGCCGAAGCTGCTGATGCTGTCGGGGATCGGTCCGGCCGAGGAGCTTTCCCGGCACGGCATCGCCGTTCAGGCCGACCTTCCGGGCGTCGGCCGCAACCTGCAGGACCACCACGAGGTTCCCATCGTGGCGACGACCAACGGGGCCTTCGGCTATTTCGGCCAGGACCGGGGCTTGGCGATGCTCGGCGCGGGCCTGCAATACGTCCTGTTCAAGTCGGGAGCCGTGACCACCACGGGGGTGGAGGCCTGCGCCTTCATCGATCCCGATGGGGGCGAGCGCCCGACGATCCAGCTCTACTGCGTTCCCACGGTCTATCTCGACCGCGACGTTTCGGGCGTCGAGCCGACCCATGGGGTGACCTTGAACCCCTGCCTCCTGCGCCCGAAGGCGCGCGGCTCGGTGCGGCTTGCCTCCTCCGACCCCCTGGCCCCGCCGCAGGTGGACCCGCAGTTCTTCGGCGACCCGGACGATCTTCGCCTGACCATCGCCGGGTTGCGCGCCGCCCGTGAGGTTCTCGCCACCAGCCCTGTCCGGGAGATGGTCGAGGGCGAGCTGTTTCCCGGGCCCGGCGTCACATCGGACGAGGATCTCGCCGCCCATTGCCGCCGCACGGTTAAGACCAACTACCACCCGGTCGGCACCTGCCGCATGGGCCGCGACGCCGATCCCCTGGCCGTGGTCACCCCGGACCTGTTCGTGCGCGGCGTGGCGGGCCTGCGGATCGTCGATGCCTCCATCATGCCCAGCATCACCAGCGGCAATACGAACGCGCCGGTGCTTGCCATCGCCGATAAAGCGGTCGACATCATCACGGGCCGTGTCCGCCCGACGGACGCACCCCGCATCGCCCCGAAGAGCCTTGTCGCCTCACATCAGGTCAACCCGCCATGAGTCAGTCCCTCAGCCTCGCGAACCTGTCCGCCCTGCCGTCTGAAATCGCCCGGCCGAACTATGACCGCGCCGCGCTCCGTCCTGGCATCCTGCAGATCGGCGTCGGAAACTTCCACCGGGCCCATCAGGCGGTTTACCTGGACGACCTCTTCAACAGGGGCAGGAATCTCGACTGGGCGCTTCTCGGGGCAGGGGTGCGGACCGGCGACGAGGCCATGCGGCGCGCCCTCGAACCGCAGGACTGGTTGACGACCGTGGTGGAACTGGAGCCCGGCGCGAACGCCGCCCGGATCACCGGCTCCATGGTCGGCTTCGTGCCGGTAGGGGAGGATGCAGGGGGCATCGTCGAGGCCCTGGACGATCCCGGCCTGCGGATCGTGTCCCTGACTGTCACGGAGGGGGGCTATTGCATCGATCCCGCCACCAATTCCTTCAACCCGGAGCATCCGGAGATCCGCTACGACGCCGCCCATATGGGGGCTCCCAAAGGCGTGTTCGGGGTGCTCGTCGCCGCCCTCGGCCGCCGCCGCGAGCGGGGCCTTGCTCCGTTCACGGTCATGTCCTGCGACAACATCCCCCATAACGGGCAGGTGGCGCGGGATGCGGTCGCGGGCCTTGCCGATCTGGTCGATCCGGCGCTGGGGGCGTTCGTGCGCGAGGGTGTGGCCTTTCCCAACAGCATGGTCGACCGCATCACCCCCGCCACCACGGACCGGGAGCGCAGCATCCTGACCGAGCGCTTCGGCATCCGGGACAACTGGCCGGTGTTCTGCGAGCCCTTCCGGCAATGGGTCCTGGAAGACAACTTCCCGGCCGGCCGCCCGGACCTGGAGGAGGTAGGCGTGACCTTCACGCCCCACGTGGCCGCCTTCGAGCTGATGAAGCTGCGCATCCTCAACGGCGGCCATGCGGCCATCGCCTATCCGGCGGCCCTGCTGGGGATCCACTTCGTGCACGACGCCATGGCGGACCCCCTGGTGCGGGGGTTCCTCGACAAATTGGAGCACGACGAGATCATCCCCTGCGTGCCGCCGGTGCCCGGCGTCGACCTGCGGGACTATTACGGGCTCATCGCCCGCCGCTTCGCCAACCCGGACGTGGGCGACACCATCCCGCGCCTGGCCCAGGACGGGTCCAACCGGCAGCCGAAATTCATCCTGCCCTCGACCCGGGACCGCCTGAAGGCAGGAGCGGACGTGACCGGGCTCGCGCTCGAATCGGCCCTCTGGTGCCGCTACTGCGCCGCCACCACGGACGCGGGGGAGCCTATCGCCCTCAACGACCCGAACGCCCACCGCCTGACGCCCGCCGCCCAGGCGGCGAGGGACGATCCCGCCGCCTTCCTGGGCCTGAGGGACATCTTCGGCGACGTGGCGGATGCGCCCCTCTTCCGGGAGCGGTTCGAGACAGCGCTCCGGGGCCTGTGGCGCGACGGCACCCGCGCCACCCTCCAGCGCTACCTGGCCGGGTAGGGATCATCCCGGCAGCTCGATCTGCACCTTCACGGAGGCCGGCGGCATCGCCTTGGCGAAGTCGAAGGCCTCGACGCTGTTCTCGAAGGCGAAGCGGTCGGTGATGAGCGGCTTCACGTCGATCTTGCCCGAGGCGATCATCGCCACCGCGCGGGGATAGACATGGGCGTAGCGGAAGATGCTCTCCACCCGGGCCTCCTTGATCTGCGCCTTGCTCACATCGAAGGGGAAGGGCTCGAGCGGGATGCCCACAAGGGCGATCTTCCCGCCGGGACAGACGAGATCGAACATCTCGGCCATGGCCGGCGGGTAGCCCGAGCATTCGAACACCACGTCGGCCCCCCAGCCGTCGCTCTCGCGCATCACCACCTCCTGGAGCTTCCGGCTCCTGACGTTGACCGGGAGCACGGCCCCGAGCTTCTTCGCCAGCTCCAGCTTCGGTTCATGGATGTCGCTGACGATGACCCGGGCGCAGCCGGCGGCGAGCGCCGCCAGGACCGTTACCATGCCGATGGGTCCCGCGCCGATCACCACCGCCAGGTCGCCCGGCTGCACCTGGACCTTGGTGGCCGCATGGACGCCCACCGCCAGGGGCTCGACCATGGCGCCCTCGGCGTAGCTCACATGATCGGGAAGCTTGAAGGTGAAGTCGGCCGGGTGGACCACCGTGGGCCTGAGCACC
>DATHAU010000357.1:0-2658 GCA_035296545.1 Microvirga sp. | reverse complement strand
GCGGCCGAGAGCCTGGGTGATCTGGTCGCCGCGCTGCTCGAGGGAGCCGGTGATCTTGTCGCTCGCGCCGCTGACCGCCGAGATGACCCGGTCGCTGGCCTGGTCCAGGTCCTGGATGAGGTTCTGATGGGCGCCGTTGATCGCCCCGCGCACGCGCTCCGCATTGGTCACGATGGACTCGCGCTGGGTGACGAGTTCGTCGATGAGGGAGCGGATGCGGATCTCGTTGTCCGTATAGGCGCGCTCCAGGGTGGCGATCTCGCTGCGGACGAGGGTCTCCAGCTCGCCGGCGCGGGCGAGGGCCCGTTCGACCCCGTCGCCCACCGCCGCCACCTCGCGGCGCACCGCCTGGGAGACGGTCATGACCGCCTCCGTGGACAGGGTTTCGGGCTGGGCCAGGCGCACGGCGACCTCGCCCACCGCGCGGGCCACCAGCTTCATCTCCTGCGAGCGGACGGTGAGCATCGCGGCCACGAAGAACAGGAAGACCGGCGCCACCAGAACCATGGCGCCGAGGGCCAGATGGGGGATGGGGAAGGTGGCGAGCAACTGCTCGGGGGTGGTGATGCCCTGCGAATAGGCGAGGGCTCCGACGCCGCCGAGCCAGAGCAGGGAGGCCAGGGTCGCGACGAAATAGGCCCGCCGGGAGGGGCGGACCTGGAGGGCCTGCAGCATCACGCCCACGTTCTGGCGGTCGTCGTTGGCCACGCTGGCCCGGTCGGGAGCGACGAAGCCGGAGCGGGCCCCGTCGTCCATGCGCGGCTCGCGGCGCTCGGGCCGCGTCGACGAGAGGTCGGGGCCCAGGAAGGGCCCCTTGGTGAAATCATGATCGTCGATGTCGGGCAGCTTGGGCCCCTCGGAAGGGGCTCTCGCATCCGGGCGGTCGGGCGACGGGACCTCGAGCCTGTCGTCCAGGCTGAGCGCCTGCTCGACGGCCGTGAGGGCTGCCTCCGCCGGGTCCTTCATCTTCTTTTTCTCGATCGCCATGATCCGCCCTCGTGACGCAACTGATGATGGTCGAAGCCGCACGTTGCGCGAAACACGGCGCGTCTGCGCGGGGCCGACCCGTTCCGGATGAACCGATGATTCCCTGAACGGTAATCCACTATTTACCAAGCGATTTTAGCGGTCGGTCCTGGGTTAGGAAACCCGATGCCGCCCGCCACTTGCGAACGTCGTTAATGGCTCGGTAGCCTGCTGTGCCGGGTTAATTAAGGCAATAAGACGGCAGAGAACGGCTCTCGCGTCTCGTCTTCCGGCGCAGCATGTCTTACATATGCCCCGGCATTCAGAGGTCCGCAATGATCAAGATTACGTTCGTCGATTCCGAGGGCACGGCCCGCACCGTCGAGGCCGAGGAAGGCTCCACCGTGATGGAGAACGCCATCCGCAACGGCATTCCCGGGATTGAGGCCGAATGCGGCGGAGCGTGCTCCTGCGCCACCTGCCACGTCTATGTGGCGGAAGGGTGGGAAGCCGCGACCGGCGAGCCCCAGCCCATGGAGGAGGACATGCTCGACTTCGCCTTCGACGTGCGCCCGAACTCGCGGCTGTCCTGCCAGATCCGCGTCAGGCCCGACCTGGACGGGCTCGTGGTCCACACCCCCACCCGCCAAGGTTGATCCGGAGGCCCTCCATGTTCAAGACGATCCTGGTTCCCGTGGATCTCGGCGAGGCGGAGGCGGCCAGGCCCGCCATCGACAAGGCGGTGGAGATCGCAAAGGGCAACCCCGAGAGCAGCATCCGGCTGATCTATGTGCGCCCCATCGTGCCCGTGACCTACATGGAGTTCATGCCGCCGGCCTTCGACGAGGAGCAGCAGGCGGATGCGGACACGCGGCTCGCCGAGCTGGCCGGCGGGGTGGATCTTCCGGCCGACAGGGTCTCCTCCGTGGTGGGCCTCGGCTCCGTGTACAACGAGGTTCTGAACCAGGCGGACAAGATCGGGGCGGACCTCATCGTGGTGGGCTCCCACCAGCCGAGCATGGCCACCTATCTCCTCGGCTCCAACGCCTCCGCCATCGTGCGGCACGCCAAGTGCTCGGTGCTGGTGGTGCGGGCCTAGACCGCGCCCTCACGCCGCCTTGGGCATCAAATCCCCCGGCACCGCGTCGGGGCGGAAAGTCCGCGGCTTGTTGAGCCTCACCATGGGCTCGATCTGCCAGATGCCCACGAGGGCGAGCAGCGCGCCGATGAGGGCCACGCGGGTCGATCCCATCTGCAGGGCCTGCCAGATGAGGTAGGCCATGCCGAGCAGGGAGGCCGCCGCCACGATCACGACGGCGAGCCACAGCCATTTGGGCTTTCCGGCGATGAAGCGCGCCGCCGGACTGGCGTCCGCGACGGCGGCGCAGAGCGCCTGGGTGAAGGCGCGGTACTCGCCCGTCAGCTCCTGGGCCTCGATGAAGCTGCGCCAGTTCAGCGACGTGAAGGTGAAGGCCTTGCCGTCCTGCATCACGACCCGGGTGCGGAACGCCCTCTGGCCCACCCGGCCGGGCTCGTAGGTGAGGCGCACGCTCTCGACGGCCCCGAGGCGCACCTCCTGGACCTTGCGGCCGGTATCGACCGTGAGCCTGTCGCCGTTGAGCGCGAAGCTGATCGGCCCGCCGACCGGACGGGGATTGTGGGTGTAGTTCTGTGCCATCGGATCAGCGTACC
>DATHAU010000356.1:0-4786 GCA_035296545.1 Microvirga sp. | reverse complement strand
CGAGGGGCAGTCGAAACCCTCCCGGTGCCAATGATAGACATGGCTCGGCCAGGGCACGCCCCAATCCGCGCTCAGGGCTTCGCCGGCCTGGGTCGGCACAAGCGGGTAGTAGCCGATCTCGGCCCTGCCGCCGGGATGGGGCCAGGCCCGGGCTCCCAGGTGCTTGGCCAGCATCTGCGCGCCGAGGCACAGGCCGAGAAACGGCTTGTTCTCCTTCAGCGGCACCTCGACCCAGTCGATCTCGGCCCGGATGAAATCGTCCGGATCGTTGGCGCTCATGGGGCCGCCGAAGATCACGGCTCCCGCATGGTCGCGAAGGGTGTCCGGCAGCGGGTCCCCCAGGCCGGGCCGGCGGATGTCGAGGCGGTGGCCGCGCTCCGCCAGCAGGCGGCCGACGCGGCCGGGGGTCGAGCGCTCCTGATGCAGGACGATGAGGATCGGCGCCCGGGAGGACGGCTCGGTCATGGCGGCGGCCCGGCGCATGATCCGCCGGGGTCCCGTTCAGGACGGGATAGGGCGGGCTGCGCGGAAAAACAGAGGATCATGGGCCGATTATCCGGGAAAGGCGGCGTCCTGCGCAAGAGCAGGGATGCAGCGGCAGCGCTCATGGCCTCGGGCCGAGCTCCTGCAGGTAGCGCTCGGCCACCTCCCGGGCGGGCTTGTCCTCGATGGCGATCTCCGCGTTCATGGCCTGGAGCCTGGCCATCGTCAGCGAACCGAAGACGGGAGCCAGCGCCCGCGCGATCCCCGGGAACCGCTCCAGAACCTCGGCCCGCACCACCGGAGCGGGCTCGTAGACGATCTGGGCTCCCCTGACGTCCCTCATGGCCACCAGGTCGAAGGTGGCGATGGCCCCGTCGGTGCCGTAGACCATGGCGGCATTGACCCCTCCCACGCCCTGGGCGGCGGCCCGCATGGTGGCCGCGGTGCTCCCGCCCGGCAGGATGAGGATCCGGTCGCGGGGAAACTGGAATCCGTAGGTGCGCTCGAAGGACGGCAGGGCCGCGGGGCTCTCCACGAATTCCGCCGAGGCCGCGAGCCTGATCTCCAGGGGGCGCTTCAGGGCCTCGGCGAAATCCGTCATGGTGCCCAGATTGTGGCGCCGGGCCAGGTCGCCCCGCAGGGCGATGAGCCAGGTGTTGTTGGCAGGGGCCCGGTCGAGCCAGACGAGCCGGTGCCGCTCCGCATCGAGGCGCTTCACCGTCTGGTAGGCCGCGGCCGACGCCCTCCAGGCGGGGTCGCCTTCCATGGCGTGGAAGAAGGCTCCGTTGCCCGTATATTCGGGGTAGATATGGATCTCCCCGGACAGAAGGGCCGCGCGAACCTCCCGGGTCGGCCCGAGCTGGAGGCGCGTTCGCACCGGCACGCCCTCCCGCTCCAGAACCAGGGCGATCATGCTGCCCAGCAGAGCCCCTTCCGTATCGGCCTTCGAGGCGACCACGACCTGAGGGGTCCCCTGGGCGAGAGCCGGGCGGCTTACGGGAAGCAGGACCATCCATAAGGCGAAGAGTCGCAGAAAAAATGTGAAAATCGCGCGCCTCGCAATGGCATTATCGAACGACATCAGGCTCTTCGTGACCTATGCAACTGGAGCCCCGCGCCTTAAGATCAATCATTCCGAAGAGCCCTTGGGATTGGCTTGGGGCGGCCGCGGCTTTTGCTTTAGAGCTTCGGGATGATAGAACCCTGTGATTCCAGGACCCCCTCCAAAGCCTCCCGCGGAATAAATTCGGCGCCGCGAACGTTTCATCGTCGGGCGCCGGCGCAAAAGAAGGTGAGAACGTGACTGAAACCGTGACGAGCGAGAGCGACCTCAATGGCCTGCGCATCCTTGTGGTGGAGGATGAAGCTGCGATCTCCCTGCTGCTCGAGGACATGCTCCTCGATTTCGGCTGCGAGGTGATCGGTCCCGCGGCCCGCCTGTCGGCTGCGCTCGAGGCGGTCTCTCGCGAGCAGGTCGATCTCGCCATCCTGGACGTGAACGTCGCCGGCGAGCCGATCTATCCGGTGGCCGAGGCCCTCGCCCAGCGCTCGATCCCCTTCGTGTTCTCCACGGGCTACGGCAGCGCCGGCATCCGCGACGCCTTCCGCGACCGCCCCGTTCTCCAGAAGCCCTTTGCGCAGAACGATCTGAAGCAGAAGCTCATCATGGCCCGCGGAAAGAGCATCGAGTCCTGAACACTTGACGTGTTCTTGACCTTGGTGCCCTTCATGGCATCCTTCCTCTCGGGAACCTTCCCGCAGCGGTCTTTACGATGTGCTGCAGAACACGGCATATATTCGCAGAATCAGCTTTGAACCTGGCGCGTTCCTGCTAAGGTTCGCGTCCCTTTGGGAAAGGTTTCGAGAGCTGTTTCCACTCCCATGGAAGCAGCTCTCGTCCTTGCTGCGCCGCATTTTTTGGCGGCGAACCGGATCCACTTCGCCGAAAAATGCTCTAGGTCAAGCTGCCCGTCATGCTGTCACGATCCCTCCGGCTCCTCGCCGCCGCCAGCGCTCTGGCCCTGTGCCCTGCCGGCGCCCAGGCGCAGTCCCCCCTCCCCCGTCCCGCTCCGGCCGCCGGCTCCGTCGTGGCCGCCAAGGGCGGCGAGGAGATGCGCTTCGTGCGCGAGGATCTCTGGCGCGGGGTCGAGCTGAGGCAGGATGTGGTGGGCGGCGACACCTTGCGCACCAACGCCATCGGCACCCTTGCCATCCTGTTCGCCGACCAGACCCAGATCCGGGTCGGCCGCCAATCCACCCTGGTGGTGAGGGAAGTGGCCACCGGCCAGGGCAATACCCAGCTCGACCTCCAGGCCGGTCAGGTCTGGGCCCGGGCCACCCGCGGCGGCTCAGGGGTCGACGTGAGGACGCCTGCGGCGGTGGCGGCCATCCGCGGCACCGACTGGTCCCTGTCCGTGGACCCGTCGGGAAAAACCTCGCTCATCGTGCTCGAAGGCGTGGTGGAGCTGAGCAACGCCCAGGGCTCGGTCACCGTCCGCCAGGGCGAGGGCGCGGTGGCGGCGATCGGCCAGGCCCCGACCAAGTTCGTGCTCGTGAACTCCAACGACCGCGAGCAGATGCTGTTCTATTACGGCCTGCGGGACGCCTTCACCGGGCTGCCGGCCACCGGGCTGAAAGGGCCTGCCATGCGGGCCGAGCGGGCCCGCCTCGCGGCGATCCCGCCCGACGCGCGCCGGGCGGAGGACTGGCTCAGCCTCGCCGAGATCTCCCTGGAACTCGATGGCCGCGCCGTGGCTGCGGCTGCCCTGGCCGAGGCCCGGCGCCTGCCCCTGAGCGCCGCCCAGCGCGCGCGGGCCGATCTCGTGGCCGGTCTCCTGGCCGGCGCGGGACGCCGCTGGAGCGAGGCCGCCGCCCTGTTCGCCCGGGCGGAGCGCGGGGTCGGCGGGGACAGGCGCGTCACGGCCGCCTACGGCCGCTATATCGCGGCCTCCATGGCGGACCCGAAGCGGGCGCTCCCCGAACCTCGTGTTCAGGGCGGCGGTCCCATGGCGGCCATGGCCCAGGCCTTCGTGGCGGGCTTCCGGCAGGACCTCAACGCCGCCGCCCAGGTGATCAAGGCCGCCGAGAAGAAGTACCCGAACGATGCGCGCCTGGCGGTCTTCTCGGCGCAGCTCGCCTTCCTGCTCAACCGCCGCGACGACATGCGCGCCTCCCTCGCCCGCGCCGTCGCCCTCGACCCGGACGATCCGGAGGTTCTGCTGGCCAGCGGCGGCGTCAAGGCCGCCATCGACAGCGACATCGAGGGCGCGCTCGCCGACATGCGCCGGGCCGCGGCCATCGCACCGGGCAACGCGTCGGTGTGGAACGGGATCGGCCTCGTGGAATCCGAGCGCGACGCCACCCTGGAGGCGGAGGCGGCGTTCCGGCGCGCCATCGCCGAGGATCCCGACGATCCCGTCGCCTATGCGAACCTCGCCATCCACATCCTCGACCAGAACCGCGTCGACGAGGCGGGCGCGCTCATCGACAGGGCCTTCGAGCTCGATCCCGCCTTCCATGCGGGCTACGTCCATCGCGGCCGCTACCTCCTGCAGAAGGGCAGGGGCGATGAGGCCATCGCGTCGATCCTGGCGGGGCTGGCGGCAAACCCCGCCTATTCGCAGGGGCTGCTGATGGCGGCCGCCGCCTATTACCAGAACGGCGAAGAGGAGCTTGCGCGGCAGGCCCTGGACAATGCCGACCGCCTCGATCCCAACGATCCCGTCGTGTCCGTCGCCCGCACGGCCTTCGCCATCGACGGCTACCGGGCCGACGAGGCGATCCTCAGCGCGCGGGAGGCGCTGCGGCGCTACCGGGCGCGGGGCGGCTATTTCGCTCCGCTGGCGGTCAACCGACAGGGCGGCTCCTTCATGGCGGACGCCTACCGGTTCGTCGGCCTCAACGAGTGGGGGCGGTTCTACGGCGACCGGGTCTTCAACCCGTTCGAGGCGGCGAGCTATTTCGACCAGGCGGCCTCGTTTCGCCCGCGCCTCACCCTGGGCGAACCCAGGGTGAGCGACGTCGAGGACGCCAATCTCGACCTGACCTCCCTGAACCTCATCGTCCAGGGTTTGTTCTTCGATCCCCTCGCCGTCTCGGGTCGGATCGGGCGCATCGACATCCTGCGCCGACCGTTCCTCGACGCCGAGGTCGGGGGCGAGCTCGTCGACCGGGACGGCCGCCTCGGCTGGAGGACGGAGGCGAACGTCGCCGGCTTCGTCAACAACCCGATCCCCACCTCCTTCTCGCTCAACGCCAGCCGCACGCGGGGCAACGAGCGCAACGTCCTGTTCCAGGAGGAGGC
>DATHAU010000355.1:0-8108 GCA_035296545.1 Microvirga sp. | reverse complement strand
TGACCCTGATCTGGTGATCGCCGACCTGAGCATCGTTGAGGGCGGTCTTCAGCTTGATCTTGTCGCCTTCGATCTCGAACAGGTCATCCTCGATCGGATTGTCGTCAGCGTCGACGAGGGTGTAGGTGTAAGTGCCCACCGTGTCCGCGTCGGCGACGCTGAGCGTGCCGACCACCGTGCCGACAGCCGCATCCTCGGGAACTATCATGTTCGACAGCCCCAAGTCCGTCGGAGCATTGTCGTTGACGTCGTTGATCGTGATCGTGAAGTCCTCTTCGTAGGAGGCGTTCACGCCGTCGGAGACCTGCACCTTGATCATGTGCGAGGCGGCCATCTCGCGGTCGAGAACAGCGCCAGCCTTCACCCGCACCTCGTTGCCCACGATCTCGAATAGATCATCCTCGATCGGAGCACCGTTAGCGTCCACGATGGCGTAGCTGAGCATGCCCACGGTATCGGCGTCGCTGGCGCTGAGGATGCCCACCACGTCGCCCACGGCCGCATCCTCGGCGACCATGGCGCTCGAGAGCATCAGCCCGGTTGGGGCGCTGTCATTGGTGTCGATGAGATCGACACTGAGCTCCGTGAAAACATCGTTCAACCCATCGGAGACGATGAGGCCGATCGTGTGGTGAGCCGCCGTCTCGTGGTCGAGGACGACTCCGCTCGCGACCTGGATTTCATAGCCCGCGCCGCCCGCAAGGGGAACCAGAGTGAAGAACTGCGCCGAAGAGGATGTGAGGATGTACTCGAGAGCTTGGCTTACGGCGTCCGGGGTGCTGATGGTGCCGACGACCGTGCCTGGGCCCGCTCCTTCGGTAACCGTTGCCATGCCGACGCTCAGGGTCGATTCCTGGAGGGCAAGATTGTTGGAGACCTCGTTGACGCCG
The DNA here is from genome assembly GCA_035296545.1 of Microvirga sp. GTDB lineage: Bacteria > Pseudomonadota > Alphaproteobacteria > Rhizobiales > Beijerinckiaceae > Microvirga. The sequence goes on along the minus strand of DATHAU010000355.1, from coordinate 7,218 downwards.
TCGGAGACGATGACCGTCACGTTCTGATGCTCCGGCAGAGTGAGATCAAGGGTAACGCCGCTCGCGACCTGGATTTCGTAGCCGGTACCGTCCTGGAGGGGAACGAGGGTGAAATGAGCAGACGAGGCGGGATCCAGCGAGTAGGCAAGGTCCTGACCATCAGGATCCACACCGCCGACGATGCCGACGACAGTGCCAGGGCCGGCCCCGTCGAGCACGGCGACCGGAATGGAATTCACGATAGGCGCTTCATCAACGTTGGTGATGTCGAAGGATGGGAAGAACTCGTCGTCGACGACGTCATCGTTGTCGTCCAAGGCGAGAATGGTGAACGAATAGGTGCTCATGCTTTCGAAATCGAGCTCCACGCCGTCCTGAAGGACGATCTTGTTGCCTTGAATCTCGAACGTGCCGCTCACGAATGGATCGGGATTATCGAAGACATAGGATACTGCTGCAGGATTGTCCGAGGAGATCGTGGCGATCTCGCCCACCGAGTTTTCGGCAATCTGTTGCGTGCTCAGAATAATCATAGGAAGCCCCCAGTTTTTTGTAAGGTTATTATGAACCTGTAACCGGCGCTTTGTAGCGTTATACAGTGCAGCCCGTCAACTGCCATGTTGCAACGTTAGAGTGTCTTTGATGCGTTCCTAAAGGCTTGGTTCCATTGCTCTTTCCTTGCAGCCAAACTCCCCGGCCAAGCTGACGCCGACGAAAGAAGATGCGCGCCCGGCCGCGCCCGGGCCTCCGGCCTGCAACTCATGCGCGCCTCCAGGGGCTCCCCGACGGGCGGCGGAATCCTCCTCGCCGGCTTGAAGCCCGGCCGTTCAGGCGTTTGTGATCCTCTGTGCCCATTTGACCGCTGGTCATCGGGGCGAGGAGTGCTAGCTTTCCCTCAGGGGCTTTGACGGAGAGACCGTGCTGCGGAAGGATTTGGCATGAGCGAAGGCCCAACCCCCTCGCCTGCGCAGGGCAACCTCAACAGGCGGCTCGGGCGCCTCGTCACCCATGCCCGCTGGTCCCTGTGGTGGGAGGAGGCCTGGCCGCGCCTGTGGATTCCCCTCGCCATCGTTCTCCTCTTCCTCACCCTGTCCTGGTTCGGCCTCTGGCTCGACGCGCCGCCCCTGTGGCGCGGCGTGGGGCTGGCCCTGTTCGCCGCGGCCCTTCTCCTGTCCCTGTGGCCCCTGGCGCGCCTGCGGGCGCCGAGCCGCACCCATGCCCTGGACCGGCTGGACCGGGACAGCGGCCTGAGCCACGGCCCGGCCCGGGTGCTGGACGATTCCCTTGCCCTCGGCTCCACGGATCCGGGCAGCCGGGCGCTCTGGGCGCTGCATCGCCGGCGCGCCGAGGAGGCCATCGGGCGGATGCGGGTCGCCCTGCCCCGACCGGACATGCCCCGGCGGGACCTCTACGCCCTGCGGGCCGCGGGGCTGCTCGCCCTGGTGACCAGCGCCTTCGTGGCCGGCCCGGAGATCGGGCTGCGCCTCTTTGCCGCCTTCGACTGGCGCAAGGTCGAGGTGGCCGGGCCCGCCTTCCGCATCGACGGATGGATCGATCCGCCGCTCTATACCCGCATGCCGCCCCTGATGATCGACCTGGCCCGCGGCCAGAGCCTGCGGGCCCCCGTGGGCTCGACGGTGGTGGTGCGCATCGCCGGCGAAGGCCAGGCGGAGGTCGCCCCCGGCAGGGGATTGGCGGCCCTGCCGCCCAAGGGCAACCAGCGCGCGGATCTGCGCGAGGAGCGCTACACCCTCGAGGGCAGCGCGAGCCTGACGGTCCGCACGGGCTTCGCCCAGAGCGTGACGCTTGCCATCGAGGCCATCCCCGACCGCCTGCCGGAGATCGCCTTCACGGGCCCGCCCGAGGTGAATGCCCGCGGCACCTTCACCCTCATGTACAAGGGCCGGGACGATTACGGCATCGCGGCCCTGGAAGGGATCGTCGAGAAGGCGGATAACGGCCGGGGCCGGTCCCTGGTGCCCGCACCCCAGCTCCCGCTCGCCCTGCCGGGCCATGAGGAGAACGCTCCCGAGACCCGCTCTCCCGTGGACCTGACCAACCATGCCTGGGCCGGGGCGCCGGTGCGGATCAGGCTCAAGGCCAAGGACGAGGCCGGCCAGGAGGCGACGAGCGAGGCGATCAATTTCACCCTACCTCAGCGCCCGTTCAGCAATCCCCTGGCCAAGGCCCTGGTGGAGCAGCGGCGCAACCTCGTGCTCACCCCGGACGACCGCAAGCGCGTGCAGACGGCCCTGGACTCCCTTCTCATCGCCCCGGAGAGCTTCACGCCGCAATGGGGCGTGTTCATGGGCCTGCGGGCGGGCGCCGAGCGCCTGCGCGCCGCCAGGACCGACCCGGACCTGCTCGAGGTGGCCGACTGGCTCTGGACCATGGCCCTCCAGATCGAGGATGGCGGCCTCTCGGACGCGGAGCGCGAGCTGCGCGCCGCCCAGGAGCGCCTGAAGGAGGCCATGGAGCGGGGCGCGACGGACGAGGAGATCAAGCGCCTCACCGAAGAGCTGCGCCAGGCCATGGACAAGTTCCTGCGCGAGTTCGCTCAGCGGATGCAGCAGAACCAGCAAAACCAGCAGACGCAGAACCAGCGCGCCCCCGACCGGACGATCTCGCAGGACGATCTCAACCGCATGCTCCGCCAGATGGAGGAGGCCATGCGCCGCGGCGACGTGGCCGAGGCCCAGCGGCTCCTGGAGCAGCTGCGCAACATCCTGGAGAACCTTCAGACCGCCCAGCCCAACAGCCGCATGTCCGACCCCCTGGGCCGTGAGATGAACCAGGCCATGCGGGATCTCGAGGACATGGCCCGGGAGCAGCAGAACCTGCGCGACGAGACCTTCCGGGACGGCCAGAACAGGCGCATGCAGCAGGGCAACCGCAACTCCCGCCAGCAGCAGGGGCAGCGGCAGCAGGGCCAGCGCCAGCAGGGCCAGCGGCAGCCCGGCCAGCAGGGCGAGCAGGGCCCCGGTCAGGAACAGGGCGAGAATGGCCAAGGGGGCGAGGACCAGGATCCCCTGGGCCTCGGGCAGCGCCAGCAGGCCCTGAGGGAAAGGCTTCAGGAGCTGCAGCGGCGGATGCAGGGCATGGGCATGCAGGGCGAGCAGGGCCTCGGCGAGGCCGAAGGGGCCATGCGCGACGCCGAGGGCGCCCTGGGCCAGGGGCAGGACGGCCCCGCCGTCGACGCCCAGGGCCGCGCCCTGGAGAGCCTGCGCCGCGGCATGCAGGGCATGGCCCAGCAGATGCAGCAGATGCAGCAGGGCCAGGGCAACGAGCAGGCGGGCGACCAGCCCGGCCAGGGAGAGCCGCAGGGACAGGGTCAGGCCTCCCAGCGGGACGACGATCCCCTCGGGCGTCCCCTCCGGAACAGGGACCTGTCCGACGGCCGCGTGGTTGTGCCCCAGGCGGGGGAATCCCCGGCTCAACGGGCCCAGCGGATCTTGGACGAATTGCGTCGGAAGCTGGGCGATCCCAACCGTCCCCAGCAGGAGCTCGAATATTTCGAGCGCCTGTTGCGCCGGAACTGACATCGGGGTAACCCCGCCCTTTCGTCCCCTGGACGTTCGGGCCGGGACCCTGCAGCCCGCCTCATGGAATCATCATGACAAGCATCGCCGATCTGATCGTCCCGATAGCGGTTCTGGCCGTCGCCTTCGTGCTGCTCCTCGGCCTCTTCAACATGCTGCGCGGGGGGAGCGCCAACCGGTCCCAGAAGCTCATGCGCACCCGCGTCCTGCTCCAGTTCCTCGCCATCATCCTGATCATGGGGGTCATCTGGTGGCGCGCAGCCTAGCTGCGTAATATTGACACATTTCCGCCATGATCCTTTAAGACATCATTATCCATAAGGGGGGTACCCTGCGGCACCGAATCCACAAAAGCGGGTCAATCATGCGCGCCGGCATCGTCACGGGCTTGAGCCTTTTGGTCCTCGCCATGGCATCGGCAGGCGCATCGGCCGCGGATTCCGGCCGGCAGCCCGCCTCTCGGGCGGCCCCTGTCCAGCCCGGCATTCTGTCGGAATTCCGCTTCGGCCTTTCCGCCCAGGACCCCTGGGGGGTGGAGGGCAACGGCGGCTCGGCGAACCTGACGGGCGAGATCCTTCTCGCCAAGCCGTTCACCCCCTCCGATCTCTTCACCAGCTACTTCATCCCCCGTCCGCATATCGGCGGCAGCGTGAATTTCAACGGCCGCACGAGCTTCGCCTATGCGGGCCTCACCTGGACCGTGGACGTGACGCCCAGCGTCTTCGTCGAGGGCAGCCTGGGCGGCGCCGTCCACGACGGCAAGAGGGACGTGTACGACTCCTTCTCGGACCGTCAGGCGCTGGGCTGCTCGCCCCTGTTCCGGGAATCGGGATCCGTGGGCGTGCGCCTCTCGGCCAACTGGAACCTGCTGGCCACCGTCGAGCATCTCTCCAACGCCTGCTCCGAAAATCGGGGCTTGACGAATATCGGCGCGCGGGTTGGGTATTCGTTCTAGCGAATTCCCGCATCCCGGACCCGCCATGGTCGTCCTCAACCGCATCTACACCCGCACCGGAGACGAGGGCACCACCGCGCTCGCCGCTGGCGGACGCCGCCCGAAGCACGATCTTCGCATCGAAGCCTACGGCACGGTGGACGAAACCAACGCCTGCATCGGGCTCGCCCGCCTCCATACGGCGGGCCACGACGTGGACCCGATGCTGGGCCGCATCCAGAACGACCTCTTCGATCTCGGGGCGGATCTCGCCACCGTGGAGACCGACAAGCCCCTGCCCTACGAGCCCCTGCGGGTGACGCAGGCGCAGGTGGACCGCCTCGAGCAGGAGATCGACCGGCTCAACGGGCCCATGTCCCCGCTTCGCTCCTTCGTCCTGCCGGGCGGCACCCCCGCGGCGGCGGCCCTGCACCTGGCCCGCACCGTCTGCCGCCGGGCCGAGCGGCACGTAGTCGAGCTCATGCACAGGCCGGACGAGAAGGTCTCGCCCGAGGCCGTCAAGTATCTCAACCGGCTGTCCGACTTCCTCTTCGTCGCCTCCCGTTCCGTCAACGACCACGGCGCTCTCGACGTGCTCTGGGTCCCCGGCCAGAACCGCTGAGGAGCGGACCATGTTTCTCCCGCTCCACGACGGCGTCCCCCTCCGGCACATGACGACGCCGTACGCGACGCGGGCCCTGATCGCGGCCTGCACCCTGGTCTACCTGTTCGCCCTCGTGGGCCCGTTCAGCGAGGACGCCATGGTGGCGGGCCTCGGCCTGATCCCCTCCGTCATGTTCGGGGCGGAACGCCTCCAGGAGGGCTATCCCTTCGTGCCTTCAGCCCTGACGCTCGCCACCAGCGTGTTCGTGCACCTGTCGCTGCTTCATCTCGTCGGCAACATGCTGTTTCTCTGGGTGTTCGGGGACAATGTGGAGGACGCCATGGGCCACCTGCGCTTCCTCCTGTTCTTCGTCCTGTGCGGGGCGGCCGCGAGCATGGCCCACGCGGTCATGACGGCGGAGCCGCAGCGGCCCCTGATCGGAGCCTCCGGCGGGGTGTCGGGGGTCGTGGCGGCCTATCTCATCCTCTACCCGCGGGTGCGGATCTGGGGCCTGTTCCTGAAAGGCATTCCCCTGCGGCTTCCCGCCTTCTGGGCCATCGGCTTCTGGTTCGCCTTCCAGCTCGCCTCGGCCTTTCTCGGCGGGGACGATGCGGTGGGGTGGTTCGCCCATCTTGGCGGCTTCGTGGCCGGCGCTATTCTCATCCCGCTCATGCGTCATCGCTACGATCCGGTTCTGGCCCGGGTGGAAGCCCAGGAGCTGCAGGCGCCGCGTTGACGATCGGGAGCAGGCCGCTGGCGCGTCGTCCGATGCGCCAGGATCAGGACGAGCGTCGGATCGATCCCAAAAGTGGATTTCACTTTCGGGTCCGATGCTCTAGGGTCCGATCCGCATTTTCTTTTTACGTCCGGAGAGTTGGCGTGAGCCCTGTCCGGAGCTGACCTTCGATGAGGACGGACGAATGAAGCTTCTGGTGCCTGTGAAGCGGGTTGTGGACTACAACGTGAAGATCCGGGTCAAGTCGGACGGGTCCGGGGTGGACCTGGCCAACGTGAAGATGAGCATGAACCCCTTCGACGAGATCGCCGTCGAGGAGGCCGTGCGCCTGAAGGAGCAGGGCAAGGCCACCGAGATCGTGGCCGTCTCCATCGGACCCCAGCAGGCCGCCGAGACCATCCGCACCGCGCTGGCCATGGGGGCCGACCGCGGCATCCTGGTCAAGACCGACGCTCCCGTCGAGCCGCTGGCGGTGGCCAAGATCCTCAAGGCCCTCGTGGCCCAGGAGAGCCCGCAGCTCGTCATCCTGGGCAAGCAGGCCATCGACGACGACTCCAACCAGACCGGCCAGATGCTCGCCGCCCTCCTGGGCTGGCCCCAGGGCACCTTCGCCTTCAAGATCGCCTTGAGCGAGGGCAGCGTGGACGTGACCCGCGAGGTCGACGGCGGCCTGCAGACCCTGAGCCTGACGCTTCCGGCCATCCTCACCACGGACCTGCGCCTCAACGAGCCGCGCTACGCGTCGCTCCCCAACATCATGAAGGCCAAGAAGAAGCCCCTGGACGAGACCTCCCCCGAGGCGCTCGGCGTCGACGTGGCGCCGCGCCTGAAGGTGATGAGGACCGTGGAGCCCGGCGGCCGCAAGGCGGGCGTGAAGGTGGCGTCCGCGGCCGAACTGGTCCAGAAGCTGAAAGTGGAAGCCGGCGTGCTCTAGGGAGACAAGACAACCATGACCACTTTGCTGATCGCCGAGCACGACAACGCTCACCTGAAGGACGCCACCCACAAGGCCCTCACGGCCGCCCTGGCGCTGGGCGCGCCCGTGCACGTGCTGGTGGCGGGCTCCAACGCCCGGGCCGCCGCGGAGGACGCCGCCAGGCTCGAAGGCGTGGAGAAAGTGCTGCTGGCCGATGCCCCCCCTTACGAGCACCGGCTGGCCGAGCCCATGGCGGCGCTGATCGTGTCCCTGGCCGGCTCCTACGACGCCCTGGTGGCGCCCTCCACCTCCAACGGCAAGAACGTCATGCCCCGGGTGGCGGCGCTTCTCGACGTGATGCAGGTGTCGGACATCATCAAGGTGGTGTCGCCCGACACCTTCGAGCGGCCGATCTATGCGGGCAACGCCATCCAGACCGTGCAGGCCACCGACGCCAAGCGGGTGATCACCGTGCGCACGGCGGCGTTC
>DATHAU010000354.1:0-8651 GCA_035296545.1 Microvirga sp. | reverse complement strand
GCCGCAGATCCATGGGGAGGACCTGGAGGCGGGCCTTCTCCTGGTGGAGGATCTCGGGTCCGAGCCCGTGGCCGACCAGGAGGGGCCGATCCCGGAGCGCTACGCCGAGGCGACGCGGCTGCTCGTGCGGCTTCACGGCGCGAACCTGCCCCAGGTGCTCATCGCGGCGGAGGGCTACGACCACGTGATCCCGCCCTACGATCTCGAAGCGCGCCTGATCGAGGTGGGGCTTCTCGCCGACTGGTACGTGCCGCACATCATCGGCAACCCGCTGTCGGGCTCGGCCCGGGCCGAGTTCGTCAACCTGTGGACCGAGGCCTTGAGCGACATCCTCTCGGGCCCGATCACCTGGACCCTGCGCGACTACCATTCGCCCAACCTGATCTGGATGCCGCAGCGGGAGGGCATCGCCCGCGTCGGGATCATCGATTTCCAGGACGCGGTGCTGGGTCCGCCCGCCTACGACGTGGCCTCGCTCCTGCAGGATGCGCGGGTGACCGTGCCGCCGGACCTCGAATTGCGGCTCATCGGCCTCTACGCCCGCGAGCGCAGGGCGGCGGACCCCGCCTTCGACGTGTCGGGCTTCGCCCAGGCCTACGCCATCATGGGCGCGCAGCGCGCCACCAAGATCCTCGGCATCTTCGCCCGCCTCGACCGGCGCGATGGCAAGCCGCATTACCTCAAGCACCTGCCGCGGGTGGAATCCTACCTCACCCGCAACCTCGCCCATCCGGCTCTGGGGAAGCTCAAGGCCTGGTACGAATCCTATCTGCCGCGGCTCATCCCGCCCGCGGACGCCACGCCCCCCTCCGAGCCCTGAGAACCCGTGTCCCAGCCATCCCCGCGCCCGCCCAGGAAAGCCATCGTTCTCGCCGCAGGATTGGGCAAGCGCATGCTGCCGATCACCGCGACCCTGCCGAAGCCCCTGGTGCGGGTCGCAGGCGAGACCCTGATCGACTTCGCCCTCGACCGGCTCGACGAGGCGGGCATCGAGACCGTGGTGGTGAACGTGCACCACTTCGCCGGCATGATCGAAGCCCATGTGGGCGCCCGCACGCGGCCGCATATCGTGGTCTCGGACGAGCGCGACGCGCTGCTGGAGACCGGCGGCGGCGTCAAGAAGGCGCTGCCGCTCTTGGGCTCCGATCCCTTCATCACCTTCAACTCCGATTCCATGTGGGTGGAGGGGCCTGAGCCCAATCTCAAGCGCCTCATGGCGGCCTGGGATGCGCAGCGCATGGACATCCTGATGCTCGTCGCGCCGTTATCCACAAGCGTCGGCTACGAGGGACAGGGCGACTTTCACCGGGATTCCGGCGGCCGCCTGCGCCGCCGCGGGGGCGACGAGACGGCGGATTTCGTCTACGCGGGCGTCGCCATCGTGAAGCCGGAGCTCGTCGCCGGCGCCCCCGACGGAGCCTTCTCGGCCAACGCCTTCTACGACCGCGCCATCGCCCGCGAGCGCCTCTACGGCTTGCCTCTCGTCGGGCAATGGCTGCATGTTGGAGAGCCTCACGCCATCGCCGAGGCGGAAAAGTGCCTTGCCGCAGCCAGGCGATAGGGGCGCGACGTGTCAGGTGCGACCTTGGACCTTGAAAGCCCGCTTTCCGGCAAGGCCATGCATGATCGAACCGCAGGGTCGCGGGTTTTCTCCATTCCTCCGGGCTGCGCCTTCCTGCCGGCCCTCGTGGACGCGCTGCTCGCAGGCCGCCTCGTCGGCCCCCTGGGCGACGATCCCGCCGCCCTCTCCGACATGACCATCTACGTGCCGACGCGCCGCGCCGCCCGCGCGCTCGTGGCGCTGCTCGCCGAGCGCGGCGGCGCGCGGGCGCAGCTCCTGCCGCGCATCGTTCCCTTGGGCGAAACCGAAGAGGCGGAATTCGAGCTCACCGGGCTCGAAGGCACGCCGCTGGCGGAAGCCGCAAGCCTCAAGCCCCCGATCCCGCCCCTGGAGCGCCGCCTGATCCTCACCCGCCTGGTGCAGCGCTGGTCGGCGCAGGTGGACCGCGCCCTGCTGCAGCTCGGACCCGGCGTTCCCTTCATGGTGCCGGCCTCCCCCGCCGATGCGGTGAACCTCGCGGGCGATCTCGAAACCCTCATGGACGCCTTCACCACCGAGGGCATCGACTGGCATGCCCTCGAAAGGGCGGTGGAGGTGGACTACTCCGAGTATTTCCGCATCACCCGCGACTTCGTGCAGATCGCCAGCGAGAACTGGCCCAAGATCCTGGGCGAGCGCCAGGCGAGCGACCCGGCGCGGCGGCGCAATGCGCTGCTCGACGCGGAGGCCAGGCGTCTCTCCCGCGAGCGCCCGGCCCATCCGGTCATCGTGGCGGGCTCCACCGGCTCGGTGCCGGCGACCGCCAACCTCATGGCCGCGATCGCCCGCCTGCCGCGGGGCGCCATCGTGCTCCCCGGCCTCGACGGGGACCTGGACGAGGAGAGCTGGTCCGCCATCGGCGGCCTCGGGGACGACGACACCGATCCGGTGCACGGGCACCCGCAGGCCGCCCTGCGCCGCCTCGTCGACGGCTCCCTCAACATCCCGCGCGCGGAGATCGCGCCTCTCGGGGAATTGCCGGACGGCGCGAGAGCCCGCAACCGGCTCCTGTCCGAGGCCCTGCGCCCGGCGGATACGACGGACCGCTGGTCCCTCATGACCCCCGAGGACCGCATGGCCCTGAGCCGCTCCGGCTGCGAGGGCCTTGCGGTCGTGGAGGCCGCGGACGAGCGCGAGGAAGCCTTCGCCATCGCCATCGCGCTGCGCGAAACCCTGGTCGATCCCCGCAAGACCGCAGCGCTGATCACGCCGGACCGGGCGCTGGCCGCGCGGGTCACGGCGGAGCTCGCCCGCTGGGGCGTGAGCGTGGAGGATTCCGCCGGCATTCCCCTGCCCGACACCCCGGCGGGACGCCTCGCGCGCCTGGCGGCGGAAGCCGCGGCCGACGACTTGCGGCCGGTGCGGCTGCTCTCGCTTCTCGCCCATCCGCTGGTGCGCCTCGGCCTGCCGCGCGCCACCGTGGAGCACGCGGCCGGCGTTCTCGAAATCGGCGTGCTGCGCGGCCCCGCGCCGGCGCTCGGCATCGACGGGTTGCGCGCGGCGCTCGCCAGCCGCCGCGCCGGGAAGGACCACCGCACCCCGCGGCCCCGCGCCCGTCTCACCGAGGCCGATTGGGACTTGGCGGACGAGTTGCTCGGACGCCTCGGGCTCGCCTTCGAGGCCTTCACCCCGGCCTCCCATGGCGAGGGCAGGCTCGACCTCATGGCGCTGGTGGAGCATCACCGCCGGGCGGTCGAACTCCTGTGCGCCCTGCCGGACGACGAGACGGGGGACGGCGAACCCTCCCTCGAAGCGCTGGCGGCCCTGTTCGACGACCTCGAATGCTCGGACATCCGCCAGGAGGAAGGCCAGCCCATCGAGGGCCGCTTCGTCGATTACCCCACCTTCTTCACGGCGCTCGCCCGGCAGCGCAGCCTGAGCCCCTCCCTGCGCGCCACCCATCGCCGCCTGAAGATCCTCGGCCTGCTGGAGGCGCGGCTCCTGTCCGTGGACCGGGTCGTGCTCGGCGGATTGGACGAGGGCGTCTGGCCGCCGCGCACGGTGACGGATGCGTTCCTCAACCGGCCCATGCGCGCCCGGGTCGGCCTGATGCCGCCGGAGCGGCGCATCGGCCAGACCGCCCATGATTTCGTGCAGGCGCTGGGCACCCGCGACGCGGTGATCACCCGCGCGCAGAAGCGCGACGGCTCCCCCATGGTGCCCTCGCGGTTCCTGCAGCGCCTGAAGGCCTTCACGGGAAAGGACGTCTGGGACCGCATGGTGGGGGCGGGCGAGCGCTACCGGCGCCTCGCCCGCAGCCTCGACACGCCCCAGCCCGCGCCGCCGCTCCCGCGTCCGCGGCCGAGGCCCGATCCGTCCCTGTTCCCGCGCTCCTTAAGCGTCACGGAGATCGAGACTCTCGTGCGCGATCCCTATTCCATCTTCGCGCGCCATATCCTGGGGCTCGATGCCCTCGATCCCATTGCGGTGAGCCCGAGCGCGGCCAGCCGCGGAACCATCATCCACGACGTGCTCGGCGGCTTTGCGGAAAAATACCCGAAGGACTTGCCGGACCATGCGCAGGAGGTCCTGCTCGATCTCGGCGCACAGGCGTTCTTCGACATCCAGCAGGCCTATCCCGAACTCTATGCCGAATGGTGGCCGCGCTTCGAGCGGCTCGCCGCGGAATTCGTGGTGTGGGAACAGGCCCGCCGCCCCGGCCTCCTGGGGGTTCACGCGGAGCGCTCCGGCCGCCTGTCGATCCCGCTCGCCGACGGCTCCGTGTTCACCCTGCGCGCCCGCGCCGACCGCATCGAGCACAGGCGCGACGGCGGCTTTGCCGTCATCGACTTCAAGACCGGCCAGCCGCCCGGCACGAGGGAGGTCTATGCGGGCTTCTCGCCGCAGCTGACGCTCGAGGCGATGATGCTCATGAAGGGCGCCTTCCGGGACCTGCCCGCCGCGAAGGAAGCGCCTTGCCTGCTCTACATCCACACCACCGGCGGCCGCAAGCCGATCAGCGAGCGCGAGATCAAGCCGGGACATGGCGAGGACCGCTCCATAGCCGAGATCGTTGAGGAGCACCGCCGCCGGTTCGAGGGCATGATCGCGCGCTTCGCGGCGGGCGAATCCGCTTACGTGTCGCGGCCCTTCCCGAAATACGCCCGCCGCTTCTCCGAATACGACCACCTGGCGCGGGTGAAGGAATGGTCCCTGGCGAGCGCAGGCGGGGGCGAGGGGGCCGAATGAGCGACGATCTCGTCATCCCCGATTACACCCGGCAGGCGCAGCGCCGCGCCGCCGATCCGCGCGCCTCGGCCTGGGTGTCGGCCAATGCGGGCGCGGGCAAGACCAAGGTGCTCACCGACCGGGTGGTGCGCCTGCTGCTGGCGGGCTCCCTGCCCGGCCGCATCCTGTGCCTCACCTTCACCAAGGCGGCCGCCGCCAACATGGCGATCCGCGTGTTCGAACGCCTGGGCCGCTGGGTGACCCTCGACGAGGAGAGCCTCATCCGGGAACTCACGGAGCTCGAGGGCGAGAGGCCAACCCGCAGGCAGGTGCGGCTCGCCCGCACCCTGTTCGCCCGCGCGGTGGAGACGCCGGGCGGGCTCAAGATCGATACCATCCACGCCTTCTGCGAGCGGCTCCTGCACCTCGTGCCCTTCGAGGCCAACGTGCCGGCGCGCTTTGCGGTGCTGGACGAGAGCCAGACCGACGAGATGCTGGTGCAGGCCACCGAAAACGTCATGGCGGACGCGGCGAGCGGCAGCTTTCCAGGACTCAAGGACGCCCTCGACGTCATCAGCGTCGATGCGGTGGGCGAGGCGCTCACCTCGGCGCTCGATGCGGCGCTGCGCTGCAAGACGTTCCTGCACGATCCCGGCGGCCCCGCGCGCCTACGCCGGGAGCTCGGCCTGCGCGAAGACGAAACCCCCGAGAGCGTCGAGCGCGCCATGCTCGAAGGCGGGATCAAGCCCGAGGACTGGCCCGCGGTGGCGCAGGAGCTTCTGGCCGGCAAGGGAACCGACCGGAAGCGCGCCGAATCCCTCCTGGCGGCGTCCCGGGCGGACGACCGTGAGGAGAAGCTCGCGCTCTATCTCTCCACCTTCTTCACGAAGGAAGAAACGCCCCGCAAGGGATCGTCCTTCCTGACGAAGGATGTGGGGGAGAGCCTCAAGGAAGGGCTCCTGCGCGAACAGGAGCGGCTGTGGCGTCTCATGGACCGGCGCAAGGCCGCCCGCGCCGTGGAGCGTACGGAGGCGCTCTTCACCCTGGCGGCCGAGATCCACACCCGCGTCGAGCAGGCGAAGATGCGCCTCGGGGCCCTCGACTTCCAGGACCTCATCGACAAGACCCTGCAGCTCCTCAACTGGGGCGACGCGGCCTGGGTGCTCTACAAGCTCGATCGCGGCATCGACCACGTGCTCATCGACGAGGCGCAGGACACCAACCCGGAGCAATGGGAGATCCTGCGCCGCATCACCGAGGACTTCACCGCGGGCCACGGGGCCGGGTCCCGCCGGGTGCGCACGCTGTTTGCGGTGGGCGATCCCAAGCAGTCCATCTACGGCTTCCAGGGCGCGGCCCCGCAGGAATTCGAGACCACGCGCCGGAGCTGGTCGCAGAAGGTGAAGGACGCAAGGCTGCACTTCGAGGACGTGTCGCTCACCATGTCGTTCCGCTCGGCCAGGGCGGTGCTGTCGGCGGTGGACGCCACCTTCGCGGTGGAAGCGCATTTCAAGGGCCTGTCCTTCGACGACAAGGCCGTGGGCACCGTGCACGAGAGCGCGCGCCCCCATGCGCCCGGCCTCGTGGAATTGTGGCCCACGGAAACCCCCGCCGACGAGGAGGAGCCGGAGGCCTGGGTTCTGCCGGTGGACGAGCCCGAGCAGCACTCCCCGCCCGTGGTGGTGGCGCGGCGCATCGCGCAAGCGGTGAAGTGCTGGACCACCCGGGGCGACGAGGGGGGCCGCCTGTGGAAGGCCGGCGACGTGCTCGTGCTGGTGAGAAAGCGCGGCGCGGCCTTCGAGGCGGTGATCCGGGCGCTGAAGGAGGCGGGCGTGCCGGTGGCGGGCGCGGACCGGCTCAACATCGGCGAGCACATCGCCGTGCTCGATCTCGTGGCCGCCGGACGGGCGGCGCTTCTGCCCGACGACGACCTCACCCTGGCGACGGCGCTGAAATCGCCCCTGGTGGGGCTTACCGACGACGACCTGATCCGCATCGCGGCGCCCCGGGGCGACCAATCCCTGTTCGCGGCGCTCCGGCGCCATGCGGACAACGGCGACGCGGCCGCCCGGCGCGGCCTGGAGGCCGTGGAGGCCTGGCGCGAGCTCTCCCGCCACAACGGCCCCTTCGGCTTCTTCGCCACCCTGCTGGGCCCCCGGGGCGGGCGCTCGAAGCTGGTGGCGCGGCTGGGCAGCGAAGCGGCCGACGCTATCGACGCCTTCCTGTGCTTCGCCCATCAATCGGAGATCGCCGAGACGCCCTCGCTCACCGTGTTCCTCAACCGGTTCGAATCCGCCTCGCACAGCATCAAGCGCGACCTCGATTCGGTGAACAACGAGGTGCGGGTGATGACCGTGCACGGGGCCAAGGGCCTGGAGGCTCCCATCGTGATCCTCATCGACGGCTGCGAGGTCCTGGGCCGCGATCCGCCCCTGCTCCAGCTGGTCACGGGGACCGGCGGGAAGGTCCCGGTCTGGTCGCCGGGCAAGAACTCGGATTGCGCCGCCATGGCCGAGGCCCGCGAACGGCTTCACGCCCGGGGCCACGAGGAGCACAACCGGCTGCTCTACGTGGCCATGACCCGCGCCAAGGACCGGCTGGTGATCGCCCCCTATTTCACCGGCCGCAAGGACTCGCCCCAGGAAGCCTGGTGCGAGATGATCCGGCGCGGCCTGGTGGCCAAGGCGGGCGGGCTGGAGCTCGATGAAGCCCCCTACGGCCCCATCTCGGTCTGGCGCGAGGGCGCGCCGCTCGCCCGCACGCTTGCGGCCGAATCGGACGTGGCGCCCCTCGACCCCATCGACGTGCCCGCGTGGCTGACCCTTCCGGTCCCCTCCGAGCCCGAGCCCCCGCCCCCGATCCGCCCCTCCAGCGCCCTTGGGGCGGCGGATCGCCTGACCCGGCCGGGGGACGGCCCCTATGCGCCCGAGGCGCGGCTTCGCGGCACCCTGGTCCATGCCCTGCTGGAGCGCCTGCCGGCGCTGGCGCCCGAGCACCGGGAGGCCATGGCGCGGGCCTATGTGCGGGCCCGCGCGCCGCGCCTGCGCGCCGACCTGTCCCAATCCATCGTGGCCAACGCCCTGGGCGTGCTCGACCACCCGGACCTGAGCCCCCTCTTCGGCCCCGGCTCCCGGGCGGAAGCGCCCATTGCCGGACAGGTGGCGACCGCCGAGGGCGAGATCCCCGTCTCGGGCCAGATCGACCGTCTAGCGGTGTTGGAGCGCGAGGTGCTGGTGGCCGACTTCAAGACCACGGCGCGGCCGCCCAGGCCCGGTCAGCCGCCGCCGCCCGCCTACGTGGCGCAGCTCGCCCTGTACCGGACGCTCCTGCAGGAGATCTACCCGGACAAGCGGGTGCGGACCTTCCTGATCTGGACCTCGGGGCCGGTGATCCACGAGCTCATGGAACCCGAGCTCGAATCGGCCCTTACCCTCATCAAAGCCGCGTGAAAGGACGGTCGCCTTGCTTGATTCCCAGCGGGGCCGTTCCTACCTTGGCCAGACCTGAGGCGGCTTGAAGACCGAGTCGCGTTCGAACCCAAAGGTGATGTGATGGCGACCGTGAAGGTAACCGATGCCAGCTTCGCGCAGGACGTCCTGCAATCCTCCGAGCCCGTGGTGGTGGATTTCTGGGCCGAGTGGTGCGGCCCCTGCCGCATGATCGGCCCGGCCCTGGAGGAGATTTCCAGCGAGATGGAAGGCCGCGTGAAGATCGCCAAGCTCAACGTGGACGAGAACCCGCAGGTCTCCTCCCAGCTCGGCATCCGCTCCATCCCGGCCCTGATGATGTTCAAGGACGGCAAGGTGGTGGCCCAGAAGGTGGGCGCCGCCCCCAAGGGCGAACTCACCCGCTGGATCCAGGCCTCGGCCTGATGCGCCTTATG
>DATHAU010000353.1:0-8867 GCA_035296545.1 Microvirga sp. | reverse complement strand
GACGAGATGGAAACGCCCGATCTCGGCCAAACGGTCGCGTGCGGCGCGGGCATCCTCGGCGTCGGCCGGATCGAGCCCGAGGCCGAGCCGCGGGACCGGCCCCGCATCGTCGCCGAGGCGCACCGTGACCACGCCGCCCGCCGGAGCGGTCGCGCTCCCGCGCTCCTCGACCGTCACGGTGACGGATTGTTCGAGCTCGCTGCCGGCCGCGAGCCGGTACGGCCAGGGCAGGGCGAGCGGGCGCACATAGGTCTTGAACGAGGCGTCGGTCCAGTTGCGCTGGTCCTCCATCTCGAAGGTGTCGCCTTCCATCCGGCAGGTGACCGAGAGGCCCGGAGCGGCTTCGTGGGTCAGCGCGCGCAGATCCATCATGGGCTGGACGGGGTCGATCAGCTCCGGGAACGCGCCTTCCACCACGCGACCGTCCACATGCTCGATCCGGGCCGGCCGCCCCGCCGTGCTTTCGGGGTGGAGCACCACGAAGCCGGTGCGGTTCGTCTCGAAGTCCGTGGCCGCGCGGCCTTGTGCTCGGAAGGTGAGCCGGCCGTCGCTCGCGCCGGAGATCTCCGCCGAGTACCGGAACTCCTGGCGCTCGTCCCCCGTGACCGCCTCGTAGGTGATGCGAAAGCCCGCGTCGGTCTCCTCCGTGGACAGGTTCGAGATGCGCGGGTTGTAGGTGCCCCAGTTGCGGTCGCGCACGATGAAGGACACGGCGCGCAGGAGCTCGTGGCCGCGATAGCGGATGTAGCGCAGATTTCCGGCTTCGAGCTCCGCGGTGAGCGAGCCCGCGCGGAGAACGCGCGGCGGCTCTACGGGCTCCTCGGTGCCGTAGAGCCGCACGGCGAGCGATGCAGCGCTGGACATATGGAACCTCCCTTTAGAATCGTCCATCCTTCAGGTCGCTTGCGGCCGCTTGCAGGGCCGAAGCGGCCGTATCCTCCGGGTCAGTGCCCTCTTATGGGGTTCACGCCGGCACCGGCACCGTTTCGGGAAGCAGGCGCTCGGCTTTCAGATCGCTCCAAAGCGCGGCTGGCACTTCGGTCCCGATCGCCGTCATGTTGCGTTCGACCTCTTCGGGAGAGACGCCCCCGAGGATCACGGATGCAACGGCCGGCGCGCCGAGGGCGAACCGGAGGGCAGCGACCGCGATCGGGACGCCATGGGCCTCGCAGACGCGCTCGATCCGCGCGACCTTGTCCATCACTTCGGGCGGGGCCGGCCGGTAGTTGAAATGAGCGCCCGGCTTGGCCCCGGTCGCCAGGATGCCGGAATTGTAGACGCCCCCGAGGATGACGCCGACCCCCTTCCGTTCGGCGAGCGGCAGGAACTCGTCCAGGGCGTCCTGTTGGAGGAGCGAGTAGCGCCCGGCGAGCAGCACGCAGTCGAAGTCTCCCGCCTTCACGAAGCGCACCGTCGTGTCGGATTCGTTGAGTCCGAGGCCCACGGCCTTGATGACGCCCTGGCTCCGGAGCTCGTGCGCGGCTTTGTAGGATCCCTCCATCGCCTCCCGGAAGCGCTGGTCCGCCATCTCGGGCCCGTGCGTCCAGACGTCCACATCGTGCAGGAGGAGGATGTCGATGCGGTCGAGGCCGAGCCGCAGGAGGGACTGCTCGAAGGAGCGCATCGTGCCGTCATAGGAATAGTCCACGATGGAGGCATGCGGCACGCCCCCGGCGAAGCCCGGGCCTCCGACGCTGCTGCCCGCCACGCGGGGGTTCATGCGCCTTCCGACCTTCGTTGAAAGCACGTAGGAGTCGCGGGGAAAGCGCCGCAGCGCCGCGCCGAAGCGCAGCTCCGACAGGCCGTTCCCGTAATGCGGCGAGGTGTCGAACAGCGTCATCCCGGCGCGGTGGGCCGACTCGACCGTTCCGATGGCCCTGCCTTCGTCGAGCCGCTCGTACAGGTCCCCGAGGGGCGCTCCGCCGAAGCCGAGAATGGTGACCGGGATGTCTGTCTTTCCGAGGGGGCGGGTGGGAAGCATGGGAACGCCTCTGTGGCTTGAGTGGGGAATCGGGATCAGGCGGTTGCCCGAGCCTTGGGGGTGTCGGTGACGGTGTCGAGGTCCGGCGCCTGTCCGTAGCTCATCCTGCGGATCTGCTCGATCACCTGGGTCATCTGCGCCTCGGTGAGGCGCGGCGGCTCCCCGATGGCGAGCGCGTGGACGTACATCTTGGCGAGGGTCTCGATCTCCACGGCGCGCCAGAGCGCGCGTTCGAAGGTATCGGCCAGCACGATCAGGCCGTGGTGCCCGAGGAGGCAGGCGCTGCGGTCCTGAAGCGCCCCAAGGGCGTGATCGGACAGGTCCTGGGTTCCGAAGCACGCGTAGGGCGAGCAGCGGATGTCCGTGCCGCCGGCGACGGCCACCATGTAATGGAAGGCGGGGATCCCGCGCTCGTGCACCGCCAGCGTGGTCGCATAGGTGGAGTGGGTGTGGAGCACCACGTTGTGGTCCGGCCGGGCCCGCAGAATATCGCGATGAAAGCGCCACTCGGAGGAGGGGCGATGACGGCCCTCGAACGTCCCGTCGAACCCCATGGCCACGATGTCCTCGGGACCCATCCGCTCATAGGGCAGGCTGGTGGGCGTAATGAGGAACCCGTCGGGAATGCGGTGGGAGAGATTGCCGGAGGTGCCCTGGTTGAGGCCGATCCGGTTCATCTCGCGGCAGGTCTCGACCATGCCGGAGCGGAGGGGGTCGAAGGGGGCTTGGGACATGGCGTTCTCGCGTTTCAGGCGGACAGGGCTGCAGGGTCAGGCTCAACGGCCAGCCGGGCCCAGCGGGCGGCGGCCTCGCGAAGGCCCGGGAGGACCAGGGGCTCGGATGAAAGGAGTGGGATCTCCACCGGCGCAGCCCGCGAGAACCGCCCCCACAGGAGACCGGCGCCCAAGGCGGTGCCGTGCGGCGATTCGCTCAGGGTGACGGGCTGGCCGGGGCGCAGCGCGGCGAGCAGACGGCCGAAGACGATGTTGGTGGCGAACCCCCCGTCGACCACGATCGGCGCGCGGGAGCCCAGCGCATCGAGGCAGGCGCTGGCGGTGAGTGCCGCGTAGAGCGCGGCAGCGGCGCTCGCCTCGGCGGCCCCGACGGGCGGGGGCCCGACGAAGCGTCCGCGAAGGCCGCTCCCGCGAAACAGGCCGTCATGGGGGCCGAACGACGGGAGGGGCAAAGTCCCGCGAGCGATCAAGCCTGGCAGGACTGCGATGACGGCTTCGTCCGGAGCCGGCCCGGAGCCGGCGATCATCGCGTATTCGCGGCCCGTCATCGTGAGCGTCGAGGCCACGATCTCTCCGTCGACGTCGACGTTGGAGACCATCGCCCGCGCGCCGTCCAGCCGATCGAGAGGGCAGTGGCGGTCGAATCCGATCATCCAGGTGCCGGTGGACAGGACGGTGTGGTCGGACAGCCCGGCTGCCTTGTAGCGGAAGAGGTTGGCATTGCTGTCGTGGACCCCGCAGAGCACCTCGACATCCTGTGAGAGACCGGTTCGTGCAGCCCCATCGGGCCGCAGACGCCCGAGCACCTCGCCGGCGCGGGCAAGCGGAGGGAAAAGGCGCTGGAAGCCGCGCCGCCGAACGAAGCTCGAGAGCGTGCCCGTCCGCGGGCTCCACACCTGGCCCTGCGCGCCGAGTTGCGAGACCTCGCTGGCCGGTCCGCCGCCGAGCCTCCAGGCCACGTATTGCGCGGTCGTAAGGAAATGCTGCGCCCGCGCGAAGGCTTGGGGGAAGCACTCCGCCTGCCAGAGGAGCTGCTTGGCGAGCTGCATGGCCCCGGCGCCGGTGAAGGAGAACACCTCCTCGTATGGCGGTCCCTCAACGGCGTAGAGGGCGTCGATTCCGGGCGGCGTCGCAGCCTCATAGTCCATCATCGGCAGAACGGGCCCGGACTCGTCGACCAGCACGCCACCGCCGCCATGGGCGGTGGTGACGAGCGCGCCGATCCGATGACGGTCGGAGAGCTCGGCGAGGCCGTCGAGGAACCAGCCGATGATGCCGTCGAGGTCGATTGCCGGATAGGGCCCGTCGAGCAGGAAGTCGTGGACGCGCGAGACCGAGGCCGTGCAATGCCCCTCCGGGCCAACGAGCACGAGCTTCAGGTTGGTTTTCCCGATGTCGAGAACCGCTGCCTGCGGCTTGCCGGACCCGGTCATGGTCAACCGCCTTTGAGCCGCTGGCGCAGCTGGGTCATGCCCGCGACCGCGATCAGAATGCCGCCCCAGATCGCCAGGGTCAGGAATGCGCTGAAGTTCAGGAAGTTGAAGGCCGACGAGATGATCTGGAGCATGACGAGGGCCAGCACCAGCCCGCTCACCTTGCCGAACCCGCCCATCGGGTTGATGCCTCCGAGCACCGCCGCAAGGATCGTGACGAGCAGATAGCTCTCCCCATAGGAGGCGTTTGCCGAGTTGAAGCGCGCCATCATGACGACCGCCGCCACGGCGGCGAGAAGGCTCGAGATCAGGTAGACCTTCAGGATCACGCGCCGCGTTTGAATCCCCGAGAAGCGCGTCGCCCGCTCGTTGGAACCGGTCATGTAGATCGCCGCTCCCAGGGGCGACCGGTTCAGCATGATGGCCAGCGGCAGCGCGGCCGCGGCGAAGACGAGAAGCGCCACCGGGATGCCCAGCACCGCTCCGTTCCCGATGAACACGATGGGCTCGGGGAAGCCCGAGATCACGTTGCCGCGCGTGGTGCCGACCGAGATCCCCTTGACCAGGGTCATCGTGCCGAGCGTCGCGAGGATAGGCGAGACCCGCAGATAAGCGATGACGAACCCGTTCACGAGCCCGATCAGCGCCGCGACGGCGAACCCCGCCGCGAGAGCCGCCACCTGGATCAGAACCCAAGCCGCGCCTTCCGTTCCAGGCACGAAGCGCGTGAGAATGGCTGCCATCGTCAGCGCGCACAGGTTGGCGGTGGCGATGACCGACAGGTTGATGCCCCCCGAGAGGAGCGTCACCATCATGGCGAGCGACAGGATGCCGAGCTCCGGCAGTTGATAGGCCATGGATTGGAGGGATGCGGCCGAGAAGAGCTGCTCGCCGATCATGAGCCCGAAGCCCGCCAGCAGGATCGCGATCAGGACCATGAGCCTCAGGTTGGCGCCGTCGCCGCCGAACCTTCGCAAGCGCTCGAAGGGCCCGACCCGAGGCGCGGGGGCCTCTGCTGCCGCAAGCTCTCCGTTGAGCGGCCCGGCCGCGTCGGCCGGCTTGGAAGAGGCAAGGGGGCGGTTCATGGCGCGGCGCTCCGCAGAGGAACCCGCGCCCATGGGAGCCCGCCGCCTTCCAGCGCTCGGAGAACGGACATGGGGTTCTTCATGCAACGGCACTCCCGGCGCGGCGCCTGAGGGTGAGCGCGGTCGAGCTCACGGACACGAGGATCACAAGCCCGACGAAGAACTGCGACCAGTAGGACGAGATCCCCACCAGAACAAGACCGTTCTGCATCACGGCGAGGAGCGCCAGTCCCAGCGCCGTGCCGAGCACCGTTCCGACGCCGCCGTTGAGGCTCGCTCCGCCGAGAACCACCGCCGCCAGCACGTCGAGCTCTCGGCCGACGAGGACCGTGGGCGCCACGCTCTGGGCGAGCTGCGCCTGCGCGAGAGACGCGATGCCCGCCATGAAGCCCATATAGCCGTAGACGAAGAGGCTGAGGCCGAACACGTGAAAGCCGAGCCGCCCCGCGGCGTCGCGGTTGCCGCCGAGCGCGTAGATCTGCCGCCCGACGGTGGTCCGGTTGAGCAGGACCCAAGTTGTCGTGAAGGCGAGCACGAGCAGCAGGATCTGGAGGTTCAGCCCATAAGGGATCTGGTCGGCGTCGACGAATTCGAACCACCAGATCCCTTTCGAGAACCAGTCCGGCAGGGCGTAGATGTACTGGCCGCCGGTGACGAAGACGAGCAGGCCGTAAAAGATGTTGAGCGTTGCGATCGTCACGATGATGCTCGAGATGCGCAGGCTTTCGATCAGCCAGGCGTTCATCAGCCCGCAGGCGATTCCCGTTCCGATGGCGAGCCCGAAAGTCCCGGCCCAGCCCAGCCCGTAGGCGTTCGCGAAGGAGAGAGCGAGATATTGCGCCACCGAGGCTGTCGCCGTGAACGAGATGTCGATTCCCCCGGCGACCAGAACGACGAGGAGCCCCGCCGCCAGGATGCCGAGGAATGCGTAGGAGGTGAGGAGGTCGAACAGGTTCTGCAACGTGAGAAAGCTCGGGGTCGCGATCGTGAGGACTGCGCCGAGCGCCAGCACGACCGCAAGGAGGCGGGCCTCGTGGCTATGCGAGAAGCGGCGAAGAGCGTCGATCATGAACGACCCTGCTCGAATACGGGCGTCGGATCCGGCGCGGGCCGCCCCGTTGCATCGCCGGCCGGAGGGCAGGTGGGAGGACCGAGCTCAGGCATTCACGGCCACCCTGAGCTCGGCTTCAGAGGTGCGGTGCGGCCGGAACTCGCCGGTGAGCCGCCCCGCCCGCATGACCAGCACGCGATGGCTGTGGAAGAGCACCTCCGGGATCTCGTCGGAAATCATGATCACCGCGACGCCCTCCGCCGCCAGCCGCTTGACGATCTCGTAGATCCCGTCCTTCGCGCTGATGTCGACGCCGACCGTGGGGCTGTCCAGGATGAGGAGGCGCGGGTTGGTGGCCATCCATTTCGCCAGGACCACGCGCTGTTGATTGCCGCCGGAGAGGGTCTTCACCGGGTTCTCGGGATCGGAGACCTTGATGCCGAGGTCGCGGATCCAGCGCCGCACGGTCTCGCGTCGCCGCTTCGCGTCGATGAGGCCGAGGCGCCCCCTCAGGCGATCGAGGACAGTCACGACCGTATTGGCCGATATGGACTGGTCGAGCACGAGGCCGAGGCTCAGGCGATCCTCGGAGACATACGCAACACCGTTCTCGATGGCCTCTCTGTTGGAGCGCATCGTGAGCGGCCGTCCTCCGATCCGGAGGGTGCCCGAGTCGGGGGGATTCATCCCGAAGAGCGACAGCGCAAGCTCCGTTCGCCCCGAGCCGAGGAGCCCCGTGATGCCGAGGATCTCGCCCTCGTGCACCCGCAGATCGATGTTCTCGTACTCGCCGCGCCGCGTGAGGTTCTCGACCTCCAGAACGATGGGCCGCCCGGTGAGGTCGACATCCCTCAGGTCGTAGTGGAACTCCTTGCCGGTCATCAGCACGGCGAGCCGGTGGTCGTCCATCTCGGCTGCGTCGTAGGTCCCGACCTTGCGCCCGTCGCGCAGCACCGTGACGCGCTCGGCGACCTCCATCACCTCGTCCAGGCGGTGGCTCACGAAGACGACGCAGATATTGCGCGACTTCAGTTCCCGGACGAGCGAGAGCAAAGCGTCGACCTCGTGGCGGGTGAGCGATGCCGTCGGCTCGTCCATGATGACGAGGCGCGCATCCGCGGCCATGGCCCGGCAGATCGCGACGAGCTGCCGGTCTGCGATCGAGAGCGTCTCCACCCGGGCATGCAGATCGAGCGCAACGCCGATGCGCCCCATGGCGCCTTGCGCCGTCTTGTCAATCGCCCGCCAGTCCACGGCCCGGGGCTGGCCGAGATGCCGGCTCACCGCGATGTTTTCGGCAACGGTGAGGTTCGGGAACAGGGAGAGGTCCTGATAGATCACCTGAATGCCGAGCCGGGTGCTCTCGACCGGAGTGAGCCGCGCGTGCTCGGTCCCCGCGACGACGATGCGGCCGCCCGGTTCCGGGGGCTGCACGCCCGAGATGATCTTGATGAGCGTCGACTTGCCCGAGCCGTTCTCGCCGACGAGGCAGTGGACTTCACCCGCCTCGAGCGTGAGGGAAATGTCCTCCAGCGCCCGGACGCCCCCAAAGCGCTTTGAGATATGCTGCAGTTCGAGGAAGGCCACGGGAGCGGATCCTTGCTGACGGGTACCGGCGCGGGCGAATGCCCGCGCCGGCTCGACTCGACTTACAGGCCCTGCGCGATCAGGCCGTCCACCGTGTCCTTGTTGATGCGCATGATCTTGTCCACCTTGATCTGCCGCCCCGTGACATCCACTTCGGCCTTGCCGAGACCGGGGATCTCGACCCCGTCCTTGATCTCCTTGCCGTCTGACACGAGCTTGGCCACGGCCACCATGGCGTAACCGGCGTCGGTCGGGTTCCAGAGGAATCCTTCGCGGATCGTGCCGTCCATGATCAAAGGCTTGGCCTGGGAGGGGAGCACCGTGCCGACCACCGCGATCTTGCGTCCGAGCCGCTTCTCGCGCACCGCGTTGCCGGCGCCGATCGGACCGTTCGAACCGAAGCCCAGGATGCCCTTGAGGTTGGGGTAGGCCTTGAGGACGTCCAGCGTGGTCCGGTAGCTGGAGTCGATCTCGTCCGCGCCGGGGAAGCGGTCGGTGACGAGCTTCATCTTGGGATAACGCTCCTTCTGATAGGCGATCGCCGCATCCGCCCATTTGTTGTGGAGCGGGGTCGTGAGCGTGCCGACATAGACGACGTACTCGCCCTCTTCGCTCATCTCCTGCGCGAGGCGCTTCATCTGCTCCTCGCCGAACTTCTTCGAGTCGATGAGCTCGACGTTCCAGGTGCGGCCCTCCTGTTCGGGCCCTTCATGCGTGATGACCGGAATGCCCGCGGCCTGGGCCCGCTTGAGCACGGGTTCGGTGACTTTCACGTCCAGAGGCACGAGGCCGATCACGGCGACCTTCTTGGCGATCAGATCCTCCAGCAACTTCACCTGCTGCGCCGGATCGACGTTGGCGGGGCCGACCATCGAGGCGTTCATCCCAAAGTCCTGGCCGCCCTTCTTGATCCCCTTCTCGACCGCGTTGAACCAAGGGATTCCGGCAATTTTGACGACCGCCACCATCTCCTTCTGGCTTTGGGCGAAAGCCGTC
>DATHAU010000352.1:0-3051 GCA_035296545.1 Microvirga sp. | reverse complement strand
ATCATGGGGGCTCCGGCCGGATGGCCGGAGCCTTTCTTCCAGGGGGCGACAACCCGATCTTGCCGACGAGATCCGACACGATCCCCAGGAGGAAACCGCCTTGGACACCCCGCCACCCCCTCCCCAGGCCCCCCGCGATGGGGTGCAGGCCGGCATCTTTCCCACCTTCTTCCTGTCGGGCTTCGAGTGCTCCAGCTTTGTCTGGAAGGACAAGGGGCGGCGGGATCTCACCGCCGAGACCCAGCACCGGGAGCATGCGGACGAGGATTACGCCTTCCTGCGCTCGCTGGGCATCGCGGTGGCCCGGGAGGGGGTTCCGTGGCCCTTCGTGGAGCGGGGCGGGGCTTACGACTTCTCCGGGCTCGATCCCTTCATCGCCGCCATGAACCGCCACCGGATCCTGCCGATCTGGGACCTGTGCCATTACGGCTTTCCGGACGACGTCGATCCCTTCGCGCCCGACTTCGCGGAGCGGTTCGCCGCCTATGCAGGGGCCGCCGCCGAATACGTGACGGCGCGGGTGCGGGGCCCGCATTTCTTCACCCCCATCAACGAGATCACCTTCTTCGCCTTCATGGGCGGCGAATGGGCCTGGACCGCCCCCTGGGGCAACACCGACGCGCAGCGGCGCGCCCTGCGCCTGGCCCTGTGCCGGGCGGACATCGCCGCCGTGAAGGCCATCCGGGCGGTCGATCCGCAGGCGCGGATGGTGCATATCGATCCGCTCATCCTGGTGGTGGCGCCCCGGGACCGGCCCGACCTGCGGGACGACGCCGACCGGGAGACCTACGACGACACCTTCTTCGCCTGGGACGTGATCGGCGGCCTGCGCCACCCGGAGCTCGGCGGCGCGCCGGAGGTGCTCGATATCGTGGGCGTCAACTGCTACTCCTTCGGCCAGATGGAATACCGGGAGAACGGCCCCCACGCCTCCCTGGAGCCCCACGACGAGCGCATCCGGCCGCTGGGCGACCTGCTCACCTATGCCTTCGAGCGCTACCGGCGGCCGATGATCGTGGGCGAGACCAGCGGCCTGCGCGAGGGCCGGCCAGACTGGCTCTGCGACATCGTCGAGGAATCGCTCGCCGCCGTGCGCAAGGGCATCGACCTGCACGGGGTGTGCCTGTTCCCGGCGGTGGACATGCCCGACTGGCACACGGGCGAGTGGCTCCACAACGGGCTGTGCGACCTGGTGGAGGAGAACGGACGCCTGAAGCGCGTGCCCTTCGGCCCCTATATCGACGAGCTGCGGCGCTGGCAGAAGGCGCTCAACCGGGTGACGGAGCTCGACGAGGACCCGTTCAGCGATCCGGTGGATCTGGCCGACATCAAGCACGCCGCCGAGCGGATGCAGATGACCTCCGACAAGGATTGGCGCTGAGCCGCGATAGGACTGTAAGGCGCGACCCCTGCGAGAGCCCTTCAGGGCCCGGCCACCGGGGGAGTCGTTCTTCTAAGGAACCGTTTCGGACCTGGGGTGGCAGAAACGATGCCGCATCTTCAGATTGCCCCTTTGCAGACGAGGGCGCGGGTCCCCGAAGCAAGATATTTGCGGGGCATAGAGGCAACGCTCTTAACGTTGTACCGTTGACATCACACGTTGTAATAAAATAATGGAATTGTGGGCAGAATTCCTGCCAGCATGAGAGCGCTGGAGAGGTTCTTGTGCGATGCCACAGAGAAAACTCTTTTGTCGGCAGCGCGGCACCTGACGGACTGAATTCTGACTTGGGGGCTCTATCACGTGTCGTCGAATGCCTATCATCTCTCGACAGAGGCGCTGCCGGAGAGTGAGCGGATCGCTTTCTGGCGCGAGAATTTCGGCCGCGTCATCCTCAAGCTCGACGTGGAGCCCATGGAGGCAAAAGGTTTCCAGTGCGATGTGACCCTGCGCACCCTGCCGGGGCTCAACCTGTTCACGGGCGAGACCTCGTCCGTCCATTACCGGGCCTCGCCGGAACTGGCCGCCAGCAACGACGACAGCATCCTGCTTCAGATGATGAACCGCAACGATGCCATCGTGGTCCATAAGGGTCGCGAGCTCACCCTGAGACCAGCGGACGCCACTCTTCTGTCGTGCACGGATCCCCTTGTCTTCTCGGTGCCGTCCGGAGGGCATTCGACGGCGGTTCGCCTGTCCCGGCCGGTGTTGCGAGCCTTGGCGCCAGGGCTGGACGACGCCTACAACAAGATCATCCCGGCAGAGAACAACTTTCTCAGGCTCCTGTTCGGCTATCTTACGATCCTGCAGGACCAGCGGTCGATCGCGACCCCCGAACTGCAGCAAGTGGTGGTGACCCACGTCTACGATCTCGCCGCCTTGGCCTTGGGCGCGTCGCAGGACGCGGCCGAGGTGGCGAAGGAGCGCAGCCTTCGCGCTGCCCGCCTGCGCGCCATCAAGGAGGACATCTCCGCCCGCCTGGGAGAAGCGACCCTGTCCCTGGACGGCGTGGCCCTGCGCCACCGGGTGTCGCCGCGCTACGTGCAGAAGCTCTTCGAGATGGAGGGCACCAGCTTCACCGAGTTCGTGCGGGCGGGGCGGCTGGCGCGGGCCTACCAGATGCTGCGGGACCCGCGGCTGCTGCACATGAGCATCAGCACCATCGCGTATGAATGCGGCTTCGGCGAGGTGACGGCCTTCAACCGGACCTTCCGCAGACAGTACAACGTCTCGCCCACGGACGTGCGCCACTCGATCAACTGAAGCGGGAGGGAGCAGGCCGAAGACAGGGCCCGCCTTGGCAAAGGTCCATGGACCTGAGCGGCAGGACATCCAGGGCTCTGGAACGGTCCCGGCGCCCACCGGTTCGGCCGCGGCGCGGGGCGCCGGCACGCGAGGTTTTGCCCGCACGACTTACGCTGCGTAAGTTTTCGGCTTCCGGTCCTTGCGCCGGAACCGATGCTGTCAGGTAATCGTCTGAATTGACAGAATGCACATCGATCCTGCACTCTCGAAGGGTAGAGGAGTTCTTTCCGGTCCAATCGATCGTCCCATCAGAGACGGGCGCTGCGGCAAGCCAAAGGAAGCTTTCATCAGCAGCGCGGCATATC
>DATHAU010000351.1:0-4845 GCA_035296545.1 Microvirga sp. | reverse complement strand
GAGCGGTGCGGCGCAGATCATGCAAGCGCCAGCCTGTGACCCCGCTGGCCTTGTCGACGGCCGCCTTGGCTTTGGAGAAGCCGGAGATCGGTGACCGACCCGTGGTGGTGAACACGTATTCGTCCGTGCGGGGGATCGAGCTGAGGATGGCCTGCACGGCCTCGCTCAGGGGCACCGCATTGGCCTTGCCGTTCTTGTAGCGCTCCCGCGGGATCACCCACACGTCTCCGTCCACCTCACTCCAGCGCATCTGCGCTACCTCGTCCCGCCGCTGGGCGGTGAGCAGCAGAAGCTGAACGAAGGGGCCGAAGGGGTAGGGGCTCTGTTCCAGGGTGCGCCACAGGGCCCGGATCTCCTCGTCGTTCAGCACCCGGTCGCGCGCCCGGGCCGTGAGGCTGGTGCGGGCCATGCCCCTGACCAGCGGGCTGAGGAAGCGCTCGTCCCGGGCGGCATGCCAGTTGAACATCTTGCGGATCACCGCCAGCACGTGATCGGCCAGGGCAGCGCTGCGCTTCTCCTCGACCGCATCGAGCAGGGCGGTCACGTCAGAGCGGCGGATCTCGGTGATCGGCTGAGGGCCCCACAGGGGCAGCACGTAGTCCTGCAGCATGCGCTCGTATTCGCGCCAGCTTCTCAGGCGCGGCTTGGCATGGCGCTCGATGAAGGCCGCAGCAATGGCTTCGACAGAGTTGGTGTGCTTGCGCCTCTTCTCTTGGGCGGCCTTGGCGGCGTCAGCCAGCACGGCCTCGCGTTCAGAGACTGGATCGATGCCGGCGGCGAGCTTGCCCTTGACCTGCACGGCGATGCCGCGGGCCTGATCGGGGGTGAGGCTCTCGCCGTAGGGTCCGATGGTATAGCGCCGGATGCGACCGGTTCGTCCGGGTGGATAGCGGTATTGGGCCAGGAAGACCTTGCGGCCGGAGGGGGTGATCTTGATGCCGAAGCCTGGCAGTTCGGCGTCGAAGACAACGTGATCCTTGTCAGTAGGTTCGAGCGCATCAAC
The DNA here is from genome assembly GCA_035296545.1 of Microvirga sp. Lineage (GTDB taxonomy): Bacteria > Pseudomonadota > Alphaproteobacteria > Rhizobiales > Beijerinckiaceae > Microvirga. Next base: position 3,842 of record DATHAU010000351.1, on the reverse strand, counting down.
GGCACGTTTAGTGAGCTTGAGGCGGGAAGGAGCCGGGATTGACATGGCTGAACCAGTAATCACATGGTAAGCACGCGGCAGGCAAGAACAGGATTGTTCCTGACACAATGTGCAACCAAGATCGTTGTAGCGCAAGGGTTTCTGCAACGACAGACACGGTTGAGCCACGTCAACGAATGTACCGCACCTAACTTTTAATCAGAGGGTCCTGGGTTCGAGTCCCAGCGCGCTCACCATATATCCCAGGGAACGGGAGCCCTTCCGAGCCCGATGCTGCCCTCCACCGGTCTTGGGTTGCTCAATAGGCTGTGGCCTCGCCGTCGGGCCCGGCAGACGTCAGGTCAGGGCGGCGAACTGCTCCACAAGCTTGGTCGGCCCGGACACGATGAGGAGGTCGCCTGTCTCCACCAGGGTCTCCGGCCGCGCATAGGTGAAGTCCGTTCTCGGGCGCTTTACCCCCACCACCGTGACGCCGTACCTGCTCCGCAGGGCGGATTCCGCCAGGGTCCTGCCCGTCGCCTCCTGGGGGGCTTTCGTCTTGACGATCGCGAAACCGTCATCGAATTCGATGAAGTCGATCATCTTGCCGGTCACCAGATGCGCGACGCGCTCGCCCATGGCAGCCTCGGGATAGACCACATGGTGAGCGCCGGTGCGCTCCAGGATGCGCCCGTGCTTGTCGCTCAACGCCTTTGCCCAGACGTCCGGGATCCCAAGTTCGGACAAGGCCAGCACGGTCAGCACGCTCGCCTCGATATCCGTGCCGATGCCCACGACCGCCCGTCCGAACTCGTGCACGCCCAGGCGGTGGAGGGTGTCGCCGTTGGTCGAGTCCGCCTGGACCACATGGGTGAGCCGATCCGACCATTGCTGGACGATTTCGGCGCTTTCGTCGATGCCGAGGACCTCGTGGCCGAGGCGGACGAGGGAGTTCGCCACGGCGCTGCCGAAGCGGCCGAGGCCGATCACGACGACGCCGTCGCTGCGGGGGGATCTGGAATTAGCCGACAATGGGGCGCTCCTCCGGGTAGCGGTAGGGCCGCTGCTTGCTGCGTAGAGCAAGCGCCGTGGCCAGGGTGATTGTTCCCACGCGCCCCATATACATCAGCACAGTCACGACGAACTGGCCGACGGGCGGCAGATCCGGCGTAATTCCGGTTGAGAGACCGACGGTAGCAAAGGCCGAGATCGCCTCAAACAGGATATCCTCCAGGGCAAAGTCGGTCACGCTCAACAGGATCAGGGTTCCCACGGCCACAGACCCGACAGCCAGCAAGACAATGGTGAGAGCCTGACGCTGGACGTCAAGGGCGATGCGCCGCCGGAAGACCGTGGTGTCGGGCTCCCCGCGAACCTCCGCCAGGACCACGAACCCGAGCAGGAGGAAGGTCGTCACTCTGATGCCGCCGGCGGTTCCGGCGCTGCCTCCGCCGATCAGCATGAGAACGTAGCTGACAGTCAGTGTCTCCGGCTGCATCTGTCGCATATCGAAGGCGTTGAAGCCGCCGGACCGGGTCATGGCGGAGTAGAACATCGCACCGAGCAACTTGCCGGCTGGGTCGTGCGGACCAAGGGTCGTCGGGTTCCCCCACTCGAAGGCCAGGACGGCAGCAAAGCCTCCAAACAGCAGAATGGCTGACCCGAGAAGCGTAAGCTTGGTGTGGATCGACCAGCGAGCCGGGTTATTCGGCTTCTGGCGGAGTTCGTGAAGGACAGGGATCCCAAGGCCGCCGAGGACGACCCCCGCCATGATCGGCACCAGGATCAACGGATCGGCTGCAAACCGCACCAGGCTGTCCGGGTAGGTCGATAGACCCGCGTTGTTGAAGGCCGAAACGGCGTGGAACACGCCATGCCAGACCGCCTGTCCCCAGGGCTCATGGTAGGTGAACCGCAGGTGCGGGATCAGGATGGCCGCAAGGAGCGTCTCAACCCCGACGGTGACGACGAGGATCAGGCGCAGCACCGCGGCCACGTCCCCCAGCGCCACGCTGCGGGTCTCCGCTTGCGCGATCAGGCGGGTCGCCAGCCCCAGGCGGCGGGTCACGAGAAGCGCAAGCAGCGTGGCGCCGCTCATGATCCCGAAGCCCCCGACCTGGAACAGGGCCAGGATGACGGCCTGCCCGAACCCGGACCAGTAGGTGGAGACGTCCACGACCGCGAGCCCGGTGACGCAAATGGCCGAGGTGGCGGTGAACAGGGCGATCAGCAGCGGGGCCCCGCCCGGGCCGGCGCGGGCAATCGGCAGCAGCAGCAGGGATGTGCCCACAGCTACGGCAATCAGGAAGGCCAGCGGCACCAGCCGGGCTGGATGCTGGATCGGATGACGCAGCGCCAAGCATTTCTCTCCTGGAAGTTGCCGAAGCCGGAACCCAAAGTCGCGCTCCAGACTGCTAGAACGTCGCAGCCGGAACATCAACTCTCTAGGATCAGCCTCCTCGCACGGAGGCCTTGCCCGCCTGCCTTCGGCGTACCGTCGGTTCCGGGGGTGGCGGCAAAGGTTTTGGGGTGACTGGGAGGCTGCCGGATTTCCCGGGTCTTGGTTGCCCACTGATCTTGGAGCGGTCTCCCAGGACAGACCATGGTCAGGCTTCTCAAAGCCGAAGCGGCGCGCGGGACGGTTTCCCGACGTCGTGTTCTGGCGTGGGGCGTGCCTTAGACGAACTTAGGTGTTCTGATCAGCCCAGCAACCGTATCGCCGCCATCAGCTTTGGGCAGAACTCACGCCTGATCTCTCAAGCGGGCAGCGGGCGGGGCTATCTCCCCTCGTTCACCTGCAACCATGCAGCCATCCTCTGTGGCGTCTGAGGACGAAACTCATTCCCGGCCATCCTTGGGATTGGCTTTCCGGCTTTCTCGAGCGCGTGAGCCGCCGTCAGCCTGCAGGCCGCATGACGGACGCAGCAAGACGGGCTGCCAGCGCGGCGTTGTTCTTAACCAGGGCAATGTTGGTGGCCAAGCTGCGGCCGCCCGTACTCTCGAACAGGAACGACAGCAGGAAAGGCGTCACGGCCTTCCCCACAACGCCCCGCCGTCCCGCCTCGGCGATCGCCTCGTCGATGAAGCCTTTCATCTCCTCGGCAGTAATCTCATCACTGCTCGGGACAGGATTGGCGACAAGAATGCCGCCTCCAAGGCCAAGCGCCTCTTTGGCCCGGATGAGATCGGCGATGGCCTCGGGAGTGTCGAGCCGAATAGGAGCAGGCAACTCGCTCTTCCGGCTCCAGAAGGCGGGGAAGTGATCGGTCTGGTATCCGACCACAGGTACGCCACGGGTCTCAAGGTACTCAAGCGTTCGAGGCAGATCGAGGATGGCCTTGGCGCCCGCGCACACCACAGCCACAGGGGTTCGAGCCAGCTCGTCGAGATCAGCCGAAATGTCCATGGTGGACTCCACGCCTTGGTGAACGCCGCCGATCCCGCCGGTGGCGAAAACGCGCACCCCGGCGAGATGGGCGCAGATCATGGTCGCGGCGACCGTCGTCGACCCATGCCGCTTCGCCGTGACGGCGTAGGGAAGGTCGGCCCGGCTGAGCTTCATCACGTCACTCGTCGTGCCGAGCATGTCGAGTTCCTCGTCCGAGAGGCCGATCTTGATCCGCCCGCCGAGGATCGCAATCGTCGCCGGCACGGCTCCATTCGCCCGCACGACGGCTTCAACCTCTCGGGCCGTGGCCACGTTCTGAGGATGGGGCATACCGTGGGTAATGATCGTCGATTCGAGTGCCACGATCGCCCGGCCCTGTTCCAGGGCAGATCGCACCTCGGGAGCGACATCGAGGAAACGGCCGACTGCCTCCCGCATCATGAGATTCCCCTTTCAAACGGCTGGTTGGAACTCC
>DATHAU010000350.1:0-1842 GCA_035296545.1 Microvirga sp. | reverse complement strand
CCCTATCAGGTCCACGAGGCGCGGGCCTGGGGGGCCGACTGCATTCTCGTGATCATGGCGAGCGTCACGGACCGGGAGGCCCGCGCCCTCATCGGCACGGCCCACGACCTCGGCATGGACGTGCTGGTGGAGGTGCATGACCGGGCGGAGCTGGAGCGCGCCCTGCCGCTCGACACGAAACTCGTGGGAATCAACAACCGCAACCTGCGCACCTTCGAGGTCTCCTTGAGCGTCAGCGAGGAGCTGGCTCCCCTGATCCCGCAGGATCGCATCGTCGTGGGCGAGAGCGGCATCTTCACCCCTGGCGACATCGAGCGGCTGACGGGGGTCGGCATCCGCACCTTCCTGGTGGGCGAGAGCCTGATGCGGCAGGCGGACGTGGCGGCGGCCACCCGGCGGCTCCTGTTCGGCGAGGCCGCATGACCGGGCTCACCCATCTCGACCAGGACGGCGCGGCCAACATGGTCGACGTCTCGGAGAAAAGCGTCACGAGCCGCACCGCCACGGCGGAAGGCTGCGTGGTGATGCAGCTGGAGACCGTGGCGCTGATCCGCTCGGGCGACGCCAAGAAGGGCGATGTCTTAGGCACCGCGCGGCTGGCCGGCATCATGGCGTCCAAGCGCACCCACGAGCTGATCCCGCTCTGCCATCCTCTCCTCATCACCAAGGTCAGGGTGGACTGCGCCCTCGACGAGAGCCTCCCCGGCGTTCGCGTGAGCGCCGAGGTCAAGGTGTCGGGCCAGACCGGCGTCGAGATGGAGGCGCTCACGGCCGTTACCATTGCGTGCCTGACGATCTACGACATGGTGAAGGCCGCCGACAAAGGCATGCGGATCGAGAGCATCCGCCTGCTGACAAAAAGCGGCGGCCGCTCAGGAGCCTATGAAGCCCCGGGAGGTTGAGCGTCCGATGAGAGTGGTCGCCCCATGAGCCTGATCCCCGTCGAGGATGCCCTGCGCCGGGTTCTGGCGAGCGTGGAGGAACCCCTGCCCGCCGAGCGCCTGCCGCTCGCCTCCTGCGCCGGGCGGACGCTCGCCGGGGACGTGGCGGCGCTGCGCGACCAGCCGCCCTTCCCGGCCTCCGCCATGGACGGCTATGCCGTGCGCAGCGCCGACGTTCCCGGGGCTCCTGCCTCCCTCAAGGTGATCGGCGCGAGCGCCGCGGGGCAGCGCTTTTCCGGCCGGCTCGAAGCCGGTGAGGCGGTGCGGATCTTCACCGGCGCGCCGGTTCCCGAGGGCGCCGACGCGGTGGTGCTGCAGGAGGACGCGGAGCGCTCCGGCGACCATGTGACCGTGAAGGAAGCGCCGCGTCTGAGCCGCCACATCCGCCCGGCGGGGCTCGACTTCCGCTCGGGCGACGTGCTCCTGCAGGAGGGCCTTCCCCTCGATTCCCGCCATATCGCGCTTGCCGCCGCTATGGGGCACGGAACGCTCCCCGTGCGCCGCAGGCCCCGGGTGGCGATCCTGGCCACCGGCGACGAGCTGGTGCGCGCGGGCGAGCCCGTCGGCCCCGACCAGATCACCGCGTCGAGCCTGCCCGCGACCGTGCTCCTGGCCGAAAAGGCGGGAGCGGAGGCCATCGACCTCGGCATTGCCCGGGACACCCTCGAATCGCTCGATGAGCGCATCGAGGCGGCAAGGGCCGCGGGGGCGGACATCCTCGTGACCCTCGGCGGCGCGTCGGTGGGCGAGCACGATCTGGTGCAGAAGGCCCTGGCGCGGCAGGGGATGGACCTCGGCTTCTGGCGCGTGGCCCTGAGGCCCGGCAAGCCCCTGATGCACGGGCGGCTCGGATCGACCCTGCTGCTCGGCCTGCCCGGCAATCCGGTGTCATCCCTGGTCT
>DATHAU010000349.1:0-2235 GCA_035296545.1 Microvirga sp. | reverse complement strand
GCCATCTTCGACGCGGCGCGCCAGAATCTTCGCTACCTGCGGGTGCCCTACGACCATGCGGCGGCGGCGCGCAAGGTGCGGGCGGCGGGGCTGCCGGAAAAGCTCGCCCTGCGCCTCGAACAGGGACGCTAGGATGCGCCTTCGCCTGGGTCCCGGCATGATTTTCGACGGGTTCGAGCTCCTGGAGCATCTGGGCACCGGCGGCATGGCCCAGATCTGGGCCGTCTCCCGGGCGGGCGACCCGACGCCCCTGGTGATGAAGGTGCCGGTTCTCGTCGACAGCGACGACCCCCTTCCCATCGTGTGCTTCGAGACGGAGCAGATGATCATGCCGCGGCTGACCGGGCCGCACGCGCCCCGCTTCGTGGCCACGGGCGGCCTGGAGCCCCTGCCCTACATCGTCATGGAGCGGATTCCCGGAGCCTCCCTCAAGGCGCGCCTGCCGGGGGTTCCCCTGCCCTGGCGGGAGGTGGCCGGGATCGGAGCGGGGGTGGCCCACGCCCTCCACGACCTGCATCTCCAGCACGTGATCCATCTCGACGTGAAGCCGAGCAACATCATGTTCCGGGAGAGCGGCGAGGCGGTTCTCATCGATTACGGCTTCGCCCGGCACGAACTCCTGCCCGACCTCCTGGCCGAGGAGTTCCACGAGCCCTTCGGCACGACCCCCTACATGGCCCCGGAGCAGGTGCTCCAGGACCGGGGCGATCCGCGCAGCGACCTCTTCGCGCTGGGGGTGATGCTGTATTTCTTCGCCACCGGCGAGCGGCCCTACGGCACGCCGCGGGGCGGCCAGATCCGCCGCCGCCTGTGGCGAAACCCGGCCCCACCGCGGGCGAGGAACCCGGATTGCCCGCCCTGGCTGCAGGAGGCGATCCTGCGCTGCCTGGAGGTGGACCCCCGGGACCGCTACGCCACCGCGGCGCAGCTCGCCCTCGACCTGGAGAACCCGGACGGGGTGCGCCTCACGGAGCGGGCGGAGCGGCTGGAGCCGGACGGCGGGATCGAAACCTTCCGGCGCTGGCTCAAGGCCCGGAGGGCGAAGCCCCTGGAGACCCCCGACATCGCGGGCCAGCTCGCGCGGGCGCCGATCATCCTGGCCGCCATCGATCTCTCTCCCGGAAGCGAGGACTTGGCCTTCTCCCTGCGGGCGATGGTCCGGCGCATCCTGTCCCTGGAGGGCGAGGCCCGCATCGCCTGCGTCAACGTCCTCAGGACCTCCCGCATCGCCGTGGACGTCCTGGAGGACGAGGAGGGCCGCAGCCTGCACGTGCAGCGCCTCGTGCAGCTCCGGCACTGGGGCGCGTCCCTGGACATCCCGCAGGAGAGGATCACCTACAGCGTGCTCGAGGCCCCGGACCCGGCCGCCGCCCTGGTGGACTACGCCCGCCACAACAACGTGGACCACATCGTCATCGGCGCGCGGGCCTCCTCGGCGCTCAGGCGCTATCTCGGCAGCGTGTCGTCCCAGGTGGTGGCCGAGGCCCCCTGCTCCGTGACGGTGGTGCGCCACCCCAAGGACCGCCGACCCGCCGACCCCTCCGCCTAACGGGGGACGCGACAACCGCTTGCCAAGGCAAGGGTCGCGCGCCTAAAGCCTCCGGTCGTGGCCGGGATATGCTCGGTCATTCTCGTCGTCGGACTGATCGGGCTCCTCATGAGGGGAGAGACAGTCGGGACGGGATCAAGAACCAAGCAGGGACCCCGCATTATGGCAACGCACAAGCTTCTCCTTCTCCCCGGCGACGGCATCGGCCCGGAGGTCATGCGCGAGGTGGAGAAGATCGTGGGCTGGTTCCGCAGGCGGGGCGTGGGCTTCGAGACCGAGACGGACCTCGTGGGCGGTTCGGCCTATGACGCCCACGGGGCGGCGATCTCGGAAGCCGCCATGGGCCGGGCGCGAGAAGCCGACGCGGTGCTGTTCGGCGCGGTGGGCGGTCCCAAATGGGACGGGGTGCCCTACGAGGTGCGTCCCGAGGCGGGGCTGCTGCGCCTGCGCAAGGACCTGGGCCTCTTCGCCAACCTGCGCCCGGCGATCTGCTACCCGGCGCTTGCGGACGCCTCGTCGCTGAAGCGGGAGATCGTCGAGGGCCTCGACATCGTGATCGTGCGCGAGCTTACCGGCGGCGTCTATTTCGGCGAGCCCAAGGAGCTGGTGACCCTGGAGAACGGCCAGCAGCGCGCCGTGGACACCCAGGTCTACACCACGCCGGAAATCGAGCGCATCGCCCGCGT
>DATHAU010000348.1:0-17748 GCA_035296545.1 Microvirga sp. | reverse complement strand
TTGATCGCGAAGTGGATCATGCCGGGGAAGAACGAGCCCTCCGGGTTCATCCTCACCACCATTCTGGGCATCGTCGGCGCGGTTCTGGCGACCTATCTCGGGCAGGCCCTGGGCTGGTATCGGGCCGATGAGGGAGCAGGTTTCATCGGCGCCGTCGTGGGCGCCATCATCGTGCTCTTCATCTACGGGATGATCGCAGGGCGCAGCCGCTCCACGACCTACTGAGCGCAGGACTTCGAGGATAGCGATGCGGGCCGCAGCCCCTGCGGCCCGCAAGCTCTCAGCCGCGATGGGAGATCCGGCCCGAGGGGCCGTCGGAGCCCACCAGGGCGGCCTTGACCGGGCAGTTGCCCACATAGCCCCGCCAGGCGAGGTACGAGCCGCCCAGAAGCGCCAGGATGTTGAGCAGCGGGTTGGGGCGCGGCTTCACGGCCGCGGCTGCGAGCCCCAGGCCCGCCAGCATGTAGGCGCCGCGCTCCACGGTGCTCAGGTTGGGCTCTCCGTTCATCAGCGATCCGGCCCTGGCCGATATCATGTTCGCCACGTCAGTTCTCCTTCGTTTGCCTGGGCCGAACGCAAGGCGCATCGGGGTTGTTCCGCGGATTCCCGCGCCTGCAAAAGTTGAAGGAACCTCCAATCTTGGCTGTCGTTGAGTCCACTCTTAAACGACATGGAGTTGCCACGATGCCCGCCAAGGAAAAGACCCTGAACGACCTGTTCCTTCACACCCTGAAGGACGTTTTCTACGCCGAGAAGCAGATCCTCAGAGCCCTGCCGAAGATGGCCAAGGCGGCCGAATCCGAGGAGCTGAAGCAGGCTTTCGAGACCCACCGCGAAGAGACGCAGGGCCAGATCGAACGCCTGGAGGAGGTCTTCAAGCTCATCGGCAAGCCGGCCCGCGGCGTGCAGTGCGAGGCCATCAACGGCATCATCGAGGAAAACAAGGAGATCATGGAAGACTTCGCCGGGAGCGACGCTCTGGACGCAGGCATCCTGGCCGCCGCCCAGGCCGTCGAGCATTATGAGATCACCCGCTACGGCTCCCTGAAGACCTGGGCCGAGGAACTCGGCATGCAGGACGCGGCGAGGCTTCTCGACCAGAACCTCCAGGAGGAGAAGAAGACCGACCAACTCCTGACCCAGCTTGCGGAAGCGCGCGTCAACACCAAGGCCGCCTGAGGCCGACGGTTCCGGCTCAAAACCCCGCGCCTCCCCAAAAGGCGCGGGGTTTTCCATGAGAGGGTCCCCTAGGCCTCAATGCTGGTGGCCCCGGGTCGGCGCCACGAGGGCCTCGAGGGTCAGGCTGAGGCGTCCGGACGGGGTGAGCCCGAGGGATGCGTTCAGGGCTCCGGGATCCTCGACCAGATGCATGAAGGCTATGAGGCGCAGCCGCGCCAGCGGGGGCATCCGCTCCAGCACATGGGTCACGGTTCGGGAGAGGCATTCCATCGCCTCCTGCTGCTGCGCCTCTTCCTGGGCGAAGCACGCCGCTGGACAATTCCGGTCAGGCAGCGACATGGGGCACCCGGTCGAGGATCGGGAGCAGGCGGCCGCTCCGCACGAGGCTCCCGCCCCGCAGCCCCGCCAGCCTGCGCACATGGTCCAGGCTCTCCTGCGAGATCTGAATCGCCGCGGCGATGCAGGGTTGCCCTTCCACCACGGTCGGAAGCCCGAGGGGGCGGACCTTGAAGCCCGCCTGCTGCCAGCGCGGCAGCCACCACATTTCGACCACGGCGGTGAGTTCGCAGATGCCCTCGTCGAGGCAGAATTCCTGAACGGCGGCCAGGAGCCGGCAGTCGGTTCGTCCGGTCCGCCTTTCCCTGACCACGAAGTACCGGGTCCATTCGAAGATGTCGAAGGCCCTGGGAATGCCCCGCCCCGCCATATGGGCGAAGACGTCGCTGATCATGTGGGGCAGGAGGGTGGGATAGAGCCGCTGTCCTCCCACGACCCGCTCCCGGTCGATCGCAAGCAGATAGACGGCGTGCTCGTTGTCGTAGCGGTCGATCTCCAGCCCGTCCGGACGGTGCAGATCCTTCCAGCCGCGCTCCTCCACGAAGATGTCGTGCCGCAGGCGGAAGTATTGCTGCAGCTCGTCTCCATAAAGATGCCTGTTGTCCCCTGTCACCACATGGATGCGCGTCATCGATGCCCTCCCGTTGTTCATGGGGGATTGTCACGCACGGGGCCGGGGAGGGGTATTGTAGGAAATTACAGGGTGGCGATCACAACTTGATCAACCGGTACTGCATGGCGCGCGCCACGGCCTGCGTCTTGTTGGCGGCGTCGAGCTTCTGGCACGCGCTCGCGATGTGAGCCGTCACCGTGCGCTCGGTGATGCCGAGGATGCCCCCCGTATCGGCGGCGGATTTGCCCGCCGCCGCCCACAGGAGGATTTCGCGCTCCCGCGGGGTCAGGAGGTCCGGGCCGCGATGGACGGTGGAGCTCAGGAGCTGGCGCGCCCGCTCGAAGGCATACATGGTCATGAGATGGAGAGCGGGCTTCGTCCGGGAGGACAGGTCGAGGTCGACCCCGCTCATGGACAGGCAGGCCTCGTAGCCGTTGATGCCGTGGATCGGCAGGCAGAAGCCCTGCCTCATCCTGAAATCCGTAGCCCGGTCCATGACCTCCGCGGCGCGCGGCTCCAGGATGCGGTCGAAGGGGGCTTCGGACCATTCGAAAGGTTGAACGGTCTTCCGGCACAGTCTGATGATCGGGTCGACCCGCACATAATCTTCCCTGGCGTAGATGTCGAACCACCCCATGGGCCATTTCTTCAGAACGACGACCTGATCGAACCTTTCCTTCGGGTTGGGCAGCCCGGTGATGATGAAATTCTCGAAGCCGAACAGGGAAAAGGATTCCTCCATGGCGTCGATGACGTCTTGCGGCGTTGCCAGTCCATCGAGCTTTTCGATGAACTCGAAAGCCTCTGTCGCGTGGTCAAAGCTGCGGGTCGACACAAATGCCTCCTAGCCGATCATCTATTTATACGTGTATAACATCATAATGCTACTTTCAGTTTTGGAACCGGGTCAATCCTGCTACGCTGGGGCGAATGGATAGGAGACGCGTGTGCAGAAGAAGTCGCCAGGCCCCATTGACAGACATATCGGCGGCCGCGTCCGGGCGAGGCGGGTCATGCTGGGGATGAGCCAGGAGAAGCTTGCCGACGCCCTCGGCCTCACCTTTCAGCAGGTCCAGAAGTACGAAAAGGGCGCCAACCGCATCGGGGCGAGCCGGCTTCTCCACATCGCCGGCATTCTGGACGTGAGCATCGAGTTCTTCTTCGAGGGGCTGCCCGGCCTGCGCTGCGGCGGCTCAGGCGGCGACAGCGTCATGGCCGAGTTCATGACGATCCCGGAAAGCGACCGGCTCGTGCGGGGCTTCATGCGCCTCAAGGACGAGGAGGCGCGCCGGAAGGTGGCCGACCTCGTGGACTGGCTGGCCTCTGCGGGCTAGGCGGCAGCCGGTCAGGCCCGGGCTTCCCCCACCTCGTCCGCCATGGCTGCGCCGCGATCCCCGAGGGGCTTGTCGGGACCCCGGGTCGTATCCTGCGCCGTCTGATGCTCGATCTCGGCGTTGAGCTCCGCCCCCACCAGCACGATCCACATGGACAGGTAGATCCACATCATCACGCCCACGATGGTGCCGAGCGACCCGTAGGTGGCGGAATAATCGCCCCAGTTCGCCACGTACCAGGAGAACAGGGCGGACCCGATCCACCAGATGACGGCGGCGGTCACGGATCCGGGGGTGATCCAGCGCCATTTCGGCGCGGAGCGGCTCGGGCCGTAGCGGTAGAGCGCGGCCAGGCTGACAACGGCGATCCCCAGCATCAGCAGGGCCGGGAGCACGGTCACGACCGCGTCCCCCAGCGGCCCCAGGTGCAGGAACGTCATGACCAGGGGGATGCCCACGACGATGTTGAGGGCCAGAACGAAGAACAGGATGCCGCCCAGGGTGAAGCCGAACGAGATGAGGAGCAGCCTGAAGAAGCCGCGCTTCTCCGTCTCCCCGTAGGCGACGTTGAGGGCGTCGAACAGGGCCTTCATGCCGCTGTTGGCGGTCCACAGGGCCAGCAGGATGCCGACGACGAAGCCGAACCCCAGGGTGCTTTCCCGCTTGGCGGTCAGGCGCTGGAGCTCGCCGCCCATCAGGTCGATCATGCCTGCGGGAACATGGCCGCGCAGGATGTCGAGATGGGCGCCGATGCTGGCGGGATCGGCGATGAGGCCGTAGAGGGACACCAGGGCCGCCAGGGCGGGAAAGAGCGACAGCAGGATGAAGAAGGTGGTGCCCGCCGCGATCGTGCCGATGCGGTCCTGCCAGATCTCGTCCATGACCCGGTAGAGGATGTCCTTCCAGCCGAGCCACGGGATATGGCCGGGGCGCCTCGCGGCCCGGCCCCGCCCCGTCTCGCCCGAGCGGTGTTCATTCACCCGCGCCGCAACCGCATCGCTCATCGGGCCCTGCTCATCCGATCATATCCCCGCCATGGCAGATGAACGCCGGGGCGGTTTGAACGTTGCAAGGACCCCTGAGGCCGGTTTTGCGCAACAAGGCTTCGGGGGCCTTCGGAACCTGCCGCGCTTCAAATGGTTACTCCCCCACGATTAAGAGAGGTTGGCCATGGGCGTGGGACAGCAAGACAGCAGCAACCGGCAGCAGGACAACGGCGCCGAGGATTGGGATGCCCTGAGAGGCGACGTGAGCGAGATGGCGGGCGCCGCCGTCGAGCGCGGCCGCTTCTTCATCGACTCGGCGCGCGAGCAGGCGACGGACTACGTGGATCGCCGCAAGGGCGACGTCGCGCAATCGGTGGCCGATTTCGCCACCACCTTGAGGGAATCCACCCGCTCCTTCGACGAGCGGCCCAACATCCGCGCCGTGGTGGACAGCGCGGCCGAAGGCCTCGAGCAGCTGGCCGACTCGATTCGCGAGCGCAGCTTCTCGGATATCTTCAACGGTTTCGAGGACGTGATCCGCCGTCGTCCCGCCACCGTGGCGGCGGTTTCGGTCGCCATCGGCTTCCTCACGGCCCGCTTCGTCAAGAGCACGGCCGAGGACATGCGGCAGGATCAGGCCGGATCGGGCGCGGTTCGCGGCGGGCAGGGCCGCTCGCGGCAAGGCCAGCGCTCGCAGCAAGGGCAGCGCTCGCAGCAGGGGCAGCGTCCGCAGGCCCAGACCGGAGCCTGACGGAGAGCAGCCATGCAGGACAGCAACAATCAAACCATCCAGGGCCTCGTCGGCGAGGCCCTGCGGGAATCGACCGATCTGGCGCAGAAGGAGTTCACGCTCTTCCGCACCGAGATCACGCAGAACGTCCGAACGCTCTTCATCGGCCTTGCGATGGTCGTGGCGGCTGCGGTCTTCGCGATTGCGGCCGTCATGCTGTTCACCGAGTCCCTCGTCGAGTGGCTGGCGCGGGTTCTGGATTCGGAGGCGCTCGCGGCGCTGATCGTCGGGGCCCTCATGGCTGCGATCGCCATCGGGCTGGGACTTTACGGCCGACACGCCATGTCGGCATCCACATTGACGCCGCAGCGAACCATGCGCTCGCTCAAGCGCGATGCGGAAGTGCTGTCCGAAAGGGTGACGGGATGACACAGGACCTGCAGGACTTGGAGAGAGAGATCGAGCAGAGCCGCGCGAAGCTCGATCTTACCATCGACCGGCTTCAGGGCAGGATGACCATGTCGGGCGTGGTCGACGACATGCTGGGCACCGCCCGGAAGGGGCAATACGCGCCCCTCTTCGACAACGTGCTGGAAACGATCAGGCGCAATCCGGTTCCCGTCATGCTCGTGGCGATGGGGATCGGCCTTCTCGCCTATCGGCTGGGCCGCAAGCCCGTGATCGTCCAGCGGCCGATCGGCCTTGCGGCGGCCGACGATTTCGCCGGCGACCAGGATTGGGCGGACGAAGTGGAAGACATGCGCATCCAGCGCGCCGCCACGGCGACGGGCGCCGCATCGGGCCTGTCGGACACGGCGCCCCTTCCCGCCTCGGACGACCTGTTCGAGGAGCGCCCCCGCACCACGGTCGGCACCCGCATCTAACGAACGAATGAAACAGGAGCTTCCTATGGCTGACACGAAGAACGAAACCGGCAAGACCCCTTCGGCTGGCAAGCAGGCCGGCGGCGACACCGGACCCGGCGGAAAGGTTTCGGCCGGAACCTCCGTCGGCAACATCGGCGAGGCGCCCATGCCGCACGCCCACGACGCTTCCAAGGCAGGGCAGGGCTCCGCTTCGGCAGGGCAGGGGTCCGCTTCGGCGGCCACGGGATCCACCCCCATGGGTGGCGGCCAGGCCAGCGGCCAGTCAGGCGGCCAGCAGTCCAAGGGCCAGTCCCCGCAGCAGGGTTCCCAGGCCGGCGGCCAGGATCAGGGCGGCTCCATGGCCGACAAGGCTCAGCAGACCGCCGAGCAGGTGCGCGAGAAGGCCGAGCAGGCCTACGAGGGCGCATCCGAATGGGCGCGGGACACCTATGAGAGCGTGTCCGACTGGGCTTCGGGCACCTACGAGCAGCAGCGTCGCCGGGCCGGCAAGATGGGCGGTCGTTCGGCGCAGCACTTCGGCAACGTCCGCGGCGGCGTGCAGAGCTACGTGGCGGAAAATCCCATGGTGGTCGGCCTCGTCGGCCTTGCGGCCGGCCTTCTGCTCGGCGCCCTGCTGCCGCGCACCCGCCGCGAGAACCAGGTCTTCGGCGAATGGGCGGACGAGGTTCGCAACCAGGGCATGCGCTACGCCCGCGAGGCGGCCAGCCGCGGCCGCGAATATGTGGAAGAGAACTTCAGCGGCGACGACGCGCAGTTCAGCCGCCACGACAGCGAGTTCAGGCCCGACGCCAACCGTCACTGACGGACACCGAAAGCCTCAACGAAGAAAGCGCCGGCATCAGCCGGCGCTTTTCTTTGCGGGAGCCATGCCGGCCAGGAAAGCAGAAGCTCAAAAAAGACGGCCACGGCGAAACGATGCGCGTACATCCGGCGTCATCGTTTCGGCATCGTGACCGCATCCGGCGGAGGGTGCCTCCACCGGGTTGACGGTCAGGTGGTGTCGGATGATTCCGGTTTCAAGCCTCATGCCGGAGGGCAGGCGGCGGTGCGGGCGTGTTGCGCGCCGGTGACGGATCCTTAACCACGAACCCGGGAAGTCGCAGGGATCCCGCGCTTCATGGGAACAAGCGGGCCCGGAGGTTGTTCCTACTAAGCTTCGAACAGAGTTGCGTCCTTCACCAGACAATGTGCGCGACAGGTGGTCCCCCCAAGGGCCAGAGGATGGAGATTGGCCGTGCGTATTCTGATTCTTGAGGACAATCCCTTCATCGCGCTCGACCTGCAGTCGCTTCTCGAGCGGGAGGGACATCAGGTCGCCGGTCTGTTCGGCTCGCTCACGGAAGCCTATGCGCATCTCGAGGACGGCTTCGACTACGCCCTGCTCGACGTGGACGTGGTCGGCGGCAAGAGCTTCGGCCTTGCGATCCAGCTGGCGGCGCGGCGCATCCCGTTCGCCTTCGTGTCGGCCTCGCACCCCGCCGATCTGCCCTCTTCCCTCCGGCAGGCGGCGTTCATCCCCAAGCCCTTCGAGGAGCGGACCATTCTGCGCTCCATCGAACAGGTCGCGGCCGGAACCCTCACATGCCATTGACCCGCGTGGCGGCGCCGCATGGCCGGAGCCGCGTTCGCGTGCGATGCTCCCCTCATGCCTGATCCCCGCCTCGGCTTCTGCTGCAAGTACATCCCCGAGGATGGCGCTGCCGACACCGCGCGGCAGATGAACCTCGGCACGGTGACCATGGCCTATCTCGGGCGCGTCGAGCCCAAGGCGGCGTTCGACAAGCTCGCCGGGGTGGTTTCCCATAACCTGGGGGCGGTCCGGCGGCAGATCGCCCATGTGGCGGGCCGCCCGGCCCTTGAGCGCCTTCACCGCCTGTCGAGCGATCTCCTGCCCGGCTACACCCATCCCGCCTGCCGGGAGTTTTACCGGGACCCGGACCTGCGCCGCCTGATCGAGGAGGAGCTGGCGGCGGCCGGCCGCCTCGCCCGGGAGGGCGGGGTGCGGCTCAGCATGCATCCCGGCCAGTTCTGCGTCATCGCCTCGGCCAATCCCTCGGCCATGGCCAATGGGGTGGCGGAGTTCGAGTACCATGCGGAGGTGATGAGCCTCATGGGCTACGGCGGCGGCTGGCATCCCCATGGGGCGCACATCAACATCCATGGCGGGGCCAGGGCCGTTGGCCCGGAGGGCATCCGGGGCGGCATCGGGCGCCTGTCCGAAACGGCACGCAACCTGATCACCATCGAGAACGACGAGGTCAGCTTCGGCCTCGACGACCTGCTGCCGCTCGCGGACGCCGTGCCCCTCGTCCTCGATCTGCACCACCACTGGATCAAGAGCGAGGGAGAGTACATCGAGCCCGAGGATGAGAGGATCGGGCGCATCGCCTCGTCCTGGCGCGGGGTCCGGCCGATCAGCCACATCAGCGTGTCGCGGGAGGATCTTCTGCCCGATCCCAGCATCCATGCCCGCCCGGACTTCCGGGCCCTCGTGGCGGCGGGGATCAGGCCGCGGGATCTGCGGGCCCATTCGGACCTGATGTGGAACGAGGCGGTCAACGACTGGGTCAAGCGCCACCTCGCCTGGACGGATTTCGAGGTGGAGGCCAAGTTGAAGAACATCGCCTCCGAAGGGCTGGCCCGGCATGTGAGCCGGGGTGGAGCGACCCCGGGCGGGACGGGGGCGGAACGGCCCGTAGCCCTTTGAAAGGGCATTCCCCTAAAGTCTAACGCCGGATTCGTGGCGCAACCCCTTGCGGGGAACTCTCCTGCGCCTAGGGCGTTGGTGGCGGTTATGTGCGAGTTGCAATTTCATGTCCGGTGACCAGTCCACAGTTCTTTTGGTTGAAGACGAGCCGCTGATCCGCCTCTTTGTTTCGGAGCTTCTCGCGGAAGCCGACTTCAAGGTGGTGGAGGCCTCCAATGCCGCCGAGGCCCAGGTCATCCTGGAGGCCGGGCTGCCGGTGAACGTTCTTCTGACCGATGTGGATATGCCGGGCCCCTGCGACGGCTACGAACTTGCCCGCCAAGTTCATGAAGCATGGCCCCATATCGAGATTCTGATCATGTCCGGCCGGCGGTGGCCCGAACAGGGGGATCTTCCCCCGGGAGCGGCCTTCCTGGCCAAGCCCTGCCCCAACGAATCCATCGTCTCCCATGTCCATTCCGCGGCGGAACGGATCCGGGGAGCCTATCGCTCGAAGCCCGACCAGGCTCCTTCGGGCGCCGGGAAGATCGTGCCTTTCCCCAGAACAGCCTGAATCCCGGGCGTCTCTCTCTTGCTGATGGCGAGAACCAGACATAAGCTCTGCCGGAATTGACTGCCCTATCGGGAGCGGAGGCTTGAAGAGCGGCCTCCGGATGCTTGAGACAGGGGCTGCTCAATGGGCTTCTCGGGGCCGACACGCAGGCTGACGACAAGCTTTCCCATACCATTCCCGGAGGAATACATGCCGACCAAGACGACTGACGGAAAAGCCGGTGCGAAGAAGCCTGCAGCCAAAGCGGGGGCCAAGAAGGCTGCTGGGTCCAAGCCCAACGCTCTTCAGCAGCCCTTGCAGCCGTCCAAGGAGCTGGCGGCCATCGTGGGCTCCAGCCCGCTGCCCCGCGGCGAGGTGGTGAGCAAGATGTGGGAGTACATCAAGAAGAACAACCTCCAGAACCCGGAGAACAAGCGGGAAATCCTGGCCGACGACAAGCTCAAGCCGATCTTCGGCAAGCCGAAGGTCACCATGTTCGAGATGAACAAGCATCTCGCCCAGCACCTGAAATAGGCTCTCCTGTCAGGATTCCTGCCGCCACCGTTCCAGCGGCAGGATATCCGGCCTCTGGCCCGGAGCCCTGGCCCAGGGGTCCACGGCCCATTCCCGGCCGGTCCGCTTCTCCGCAACGATCGCGGTCACGTGCGGGTAGCGCCCATCGATGAACAGCCCCCGCGACTGCGGGCGCTCGACCCGGTGATGGACCAGCCATCCCTGCTCCTCCAGCACCAGAAGCAGGCTCGTGGTGTTGGCGGTCTCGTCCACGCAGTCCATCTGCCCGGCAACGCCCGACAGATGCGGCGGCGAGCGCGGCAGGTCCGGATCGCTCCCGAAGGAGGCCGCCAGATGGGCCGTATAGGCCCGGACGACCTCGCTCACGGCCCGTCGTTCCGCCTCGGGGGACCCTCGCCCCGCCTTGAGCGCCGCGCCGACCCGGCTCATCAGACCCTCGTCCATGAGCATCTCCATCCGGCGCGAGCAGCCATAGCCGTGGCAGGCGACGATGCGCGTCCCCGCCGGGGCGACGTAGCCCCGCTCCGCATACCAGGATTGCGGCGGCTCGAACGCCAGGGCCCCGCGAGGGGAGGCGGTCAGCAGAAGCGGCAGCAGAACCCAAATGAGAAGTGGCGTCCGTTTCATGATGGGGGTTACCTATCGGCCCTGGAGCGGTAGGGTTGATTATAGATCCGGCCCTGCGGCTGCCCAGCGGCCGCGGCCAAGGTTTCATCGTTTCAGCGCATCCGGAGCTCCCATGTCCCGCATCGTCTTCCTGAACGGCTCCTTCCTTCCGGTGGAGGAGGCCCGGGTGCCCTTCATGGATCGCGGCTTCCTGTTCGGGGACGGCGTCTACGAGGGAATCGGCGTGCTGGAGGGGCGGCTCATCGACAACGAGGCGCATCTGGAGCGCCTGGAGCGGTCCCTGCGGGAGGTTCGCATCCCCAATCCCCATACCAGGGCCGAGTGGACCGCCCTCGAGGAGGAGATCGTGCGCCGCAACGGCATGGACGAAGGGTTCGTCTACTTCCAGGTCACCCGCGGCGTGGCGGAGCGGGACTTCTTCTTCCCCGAGGACGCCAGGCCCACCGTCGCCATGTTCACCCAGGCCAAGGCCATCGTCCATGCGCCGGCGGCCCGGACGGGGATTGCCGTGATCACCGTGCCGGACCAGCGCTGGGCCCGGCGCGACGTCAAATCCATCTCGCTCCTCGCCCAGGTTCTCGCTAAGCAGGCGGCCAAGGAGGCGGGAGCCCAGGAGGCCTGGATGGTGGAGGACGGTTACGTGACCGAGGGCGGCTCGTCGAGCGCCTTCATCGTCACGGGGGAGAACCGCATCGTCGTGCGGCCGCTCTCGCAGGCCATTCTTCCCGGCATCACCCGCCAGTCCCTGTTCCGGCTCGCGGCGGAAACGGGGATCGCCCTCGAGGAGCGCCCCTTCACGGTGGCGGAGGCCTACGGGGCCGCCGAGGCCTTTCTCACCAGCGCCTCGAACTTCGTCCTGCCGGTGGTGTCCATCGACGGCCGGCCGGTCGCCGACGGCCGGCCCGGCGCGCTCACCAAGAGGCTGCGGGAACTCTATCTCGCCATGGCGGCCGCCCCGGCGCTCGCGGCCGAGTAGCCCGCACGGAACCTGCCCTTGGGTCCCCCGTTGCCTTTCCGAACAAGGAGCGACCCATGAAGCGAGTTCTGATCCTGTCCGTTTTTCTGGCAGGCGGCGCAACGGCCGCCTGGGCGCAGAACCCCGGCGTCCTGCAGCAGCAGGCTCCCAACATGCCGCCCCTGAGCCAGATGCCGGCCGAAAAGGTCGAGCCCGGCGGGCCCACCCTGGGCGAGCCCTCCGCGACCGGGTCCACCGGCACCCTCAGCGACAAGCTGCAGGCGAGCGACGGCGTCATCCGGCCGGGAGACACGGGTGCGCCCGACATGAGCGTGAGGCCGCCGGTGCCCGACCCCGGCACGACCCCGGTCATCCGCCCGCCCGGAAGCCCCGGCGGAAATCCGACCCTCGACCCTAAATAGGCCCCGGGCGAGCCGGGATCAGGAAGCGGCCTGGGCCGACCTGCGCCGCTTGCGGTCCTGGGATTTGCCGGTCTGACGGGTCGTACCGCCGTTCTTCATCACCTGGTCGGCAACCTCGGTGATGCGGCGGCGCAGCTCCTCGTTGCGCTCGTCGAGGTTGGCGGCGGGCGCCGCCGGGCCGCGGACCTCGTCCCGTTCGGCCTCGATCTCGCGGATGCGCTGCTCCAGGATCAGCCCGCGTTCCTGCTCGGCCGCCAAGCTCCGGGCCAGCTCCGCCAGGCGCTTGCGCTCGTCGGAGAGCTGGCTGTGGCGCTCGCCGAGCGCCCGCTCGAAATCGTTGCCGCGGGCGGTCTGGGTCATCAGGCGGGTTTCGAGGTCCGAGATGGTGATGCGCTTGGTGTCGAGCTCGCTCAGGGCCGCGGACAGGCGCCCGTCCGCATCGCCGTATTCCGCCTCCAGCCTGGCGAGGCGCTCCTGCGTCTGGATCAGGGCGGTTCCGATCTCGGTGCGATCCTTCTGGACCGATTCGAGCTCCATGCGGGTGTTGGACAATTCGTCCAGGGTCGCCCCGTGGGCGGTCTCGAGGGCCGACAGGGCCGCCCGGTTGCCCGAGAGCTGGATCCTGATCCCGGCCAGTTCCTCCTCGACGGCGTTCAGCCGCTCCTGGGTGTCGGACAGGCTCCCTTCGAGCAGCTTGATGGTCTGGTCCCGCTCGGACAGGGTGCTTTCGAGGGCGTCGATGCGAACGGCGCGGCGTCCGAGCTCCTCCATGCTCTGGTGCTTGGCGGCAAGCGCGTCTTCGGCCTTGCGCTCGATCTGCCGCTGAAGAACGGCGAATTCCGCCCGCAGGTGGTCCTTCTCGGCGGTCAGCTCGGAGATCGACATGGGGAAAAGCGCCTCGGCCCTGCGCCGGGCGAGGCGTTCCGCGCGGGCGTTGATGGCCGGGATGATGAGGAGCGCGATGAGGGATGCGGCGACGAACCCCAGCGCGAAGATCATGATGCTTTCAATCACGCGGACGCAAACTCCAAGGTGCCTGACCGGTAACGCTCAAGCACCATGCCTTGTGCCGGCGCGGCTTTCCAGAGCCATGACGCTCCGGAACGCCGGTTGTAGGGCATTCCAGGATTGTTTCCACCGCCGCGGAATGAAATCCCCCACGGCGAGGCCCCTTCGGGCGCGCCGCGCCGAGCCCGCCCTAGAACGGGTTCCAGGTCGGGTCCGGGGTGAACTTCAGGTAGCCGATGTTGACCCCGAGCCTTGCCCCGATCCCGGCCCGGATCGGCACCACCACCATCTCGTCCGCGGCCACCGCGGTGACGCCGAAGCCGCCGATGAAATAGGCCGAGCCGTCCACCCCGGCAAAGCGCTTATAGATCGCCTCGGTGAAGGGCATGTTGTAGACCAGCATCATGGTGCGGGCGCCTTCGCCGCCCATGTCGAAGCCGAGCGACGGGCCCTGCCAGAAGATCGGGCGCTGGCCCGCGTTGCGGGTGAAGAGCTTGCCTTCCCCGTAGCGCAGGCCCCCGAAGAAGGCCCCGGACGCCTCCTGGCCGAGAATGTAGCCGTTGGGCTCGCCCCAGCGGCGGGTGGCCTCCTGAACCGCCAGCGCCAGGCCGCGGGAGGCGGAGCCGAAGAACTGGTGTCCCGATTCGACCAGCTCGCTCGACCGGAACGAACTGGGGTCCGGATTGGTCGCATAGGCGCGCTGAACGCCCTGGGCCGAAGCCGGGGCGGGAAGGGCGCCGACGAGGGCCGCAAAGGCGGCCGCGGCAAGAACCTTATACTGGGAGCGCATGGGCTATCTCCTCGCATGAGCCAGTGAGCTCTCCGGCGCCGGGCCGGAAGGCCTCCAAAGGAGCCTGAGCTTACGGCCATCAACCCTAACAATTCCTCTATGGGCCAGCTTTTTATTGACGCAGGGTCAACCATACCGGGGTCGGCGATGCAAGGGGATCAGGCGGCGGCGGCCGGCAGGTCGAGGCGCGGGGCCAGGGCCGTGTCGCCCATGGCCGCGAAGGCGCCGTTGCGGTAGCCCCTGTCCTCATGGCCGTAGGTGAGGGGCACGCTGCCGGGCCCCACCACGCTGCCGCCCGCCCGGCAGAGGATGTGGTCGCCCGCGGCGGTGTCCCATTCCATGGTCGGGCCGCAGCGCACGTAGACGTCGGCCTCCCCGGAGGCGATGAGGCAGAATTTCAGGGCGGAGGAGGCCATGCGCCGGGTTCCGATGGACAGGACCGACAGGCAGGCCTCCGTGGCGATGTCCCCGTGGCGGCGGCTGACCAGGGCGACGAGGTCCTGCTCCGGGGCGGGCCGGACCCGGATCTCGCGCCAGTCGAAGCCCCCTTCGGGGCCGGCCGGGAGGGCGCTCATGCGGGCCGCGTTCCCGGCGATCCACACCTGTCCCATGGCCGGAGCCGAGACCACGGCGGCGACGGGCCTGCTGCCGCCGATCAGGGCGATGTTGACGCTGTACTCGCCGGTCCCGTGGATGAAGTCCCCGGTGCCGTCCAGGGGATCGACCAGGAAGAAGAATTCGGCCGGATGGGCGGTGCTGGCGGTTTCCTCGGCCACCACCGGCACCCCGGGCCAGGCCTCGCCCAGGCGCTCGATGATCAGGCGCTCCGCCGCCAGGTCCGCCGCCGTGGTCGGGCTTCCGTCATCCTTGATGCGCTTGTCGATCAGGGCGCTTTCCATGCCGCGCAGGATCCGCCCGGCCTCCCAGGCGATGGCCGCAAGCCTTTCGGCGATCTCATCCGGATTCTGATCATCGAGACGCATCATGCCTTTGTGCCCGTTCGCCAGGAGAGAGTCGAATCCTTTGGGGCCGTCGAATCCTTATGCCCGCTTTTCAAAGAACTCGTTGCCGGGTATCCGGTTCATGTTCTCTTTCCCGTTCGCCGGTCCTCATGGGCGTCGACATCCCGATTCCATGACGACGCAGCCGACCCCCACGGTCCTCCCGGAGCCCTTATGGCCACGATTTCCCTCGATGCCCTCGACCTCGCCGCCCTTCTCTGCTCGCGCGTCTGCCACGACGTGATTTCGCCCGTGGGCGCCATCGTCAACGGCCTCGAGGTCCTGGAGGACGACAACGACCCCTCCATGCGCGAATTCGCCCTCGAGCTCATCGAGAAGAGCGCCCGGCAGGCCTCGGCCCGCCTGC
Organism: Microvirga sp.; assembly: GCA_035296545.1. Lineage (GTDB taxonomy): Bacteria > Pseudomonadota > Alphaproteobacteria > Rhizobiales > Beijerinckiaceae > Microvirga. Next base: position 2,740 of record DATHAU010000348.1, on the reverse strand, counting down.
AATTCGCGCGGCTCGCCTTCGGGGCGGCCGGGTCGGCCGGCGCCTCCATCGACCTGGGGGACGCGGAGCAGGTGGCCCGCGGGCTCTTCCTCGACGACAAGATCAGCTTCTCCTGGTCCTCCCCCCGGCTGCTGTTCCCCAAGAACCGGGTCAAGCTTCTGCTCAACCTGATCATGATCGCCACCACGGCGATCCCTCGCGGCGGGGCGATTTCCGTGGCGGTCTCGGGCGACCAGGAGGCCTGCGAGTTCCTCATCCGGGCCAAGGGCCTCAACGCCCGCATCCCGGCCCATGCGGAAGCCCTGCTGGCGGGCGATTCGGAAAGCGGCGCCATCGACGCCCACGGCATCCAGGTCTATTACGCCGGCATGGTGGCCCGCGCCTCCCGCATGACCACCGCCTTCAGCCTCGACGGCGACGAGGTCACGATTCGCGCGGCGGCGGCGTAGGCCTGCGGGGCGGGTTCGTCGGAGGCTGTCCGCCGCCTCATCCTGAGGAGCCGCTTTACCGGCGTCTCGAAGGCCTCATCCTGAGGAGCGAAGCGTCTCGAAGGATGATCCAGAGGGCGCGGGAGACGCGACGCATCTCCCGTTTGGGAGAGAGGATAAAGCCTCAACGAAAAGCCCGGCGTCGAGCCGGGCTTTTCGTTGGCGCGGTGGGATCGGTGTTCACACGGCGATGCGCTGGTCCGTCTCGCTCGGCTCGCGCAGCACGTAGCCGCGGCCCCAGACGGTTTCGATGTAGTTCTTGCCCTGGGAGGCGTTGGCGAGCTTCTTGCGGAGCTTGCAGATGAACACGTCGATGATCTTGAGTTCCGGCTCGTCCATGCCGCCATAGAGATGGTTGAGGAACATCTCCTTGGTGAGGGTCGTGCCCTTGCGCAGGGAGAGCAGCTCCAGCATCTGGTATTCCTTGCCGGTGAGGTGCACGCGGGCGCCGCCCACCTCCACGGTCTTGGTGTCGAGGTTGACCACCAGATCGCCGGTGGTGATCACCGACTGGGCGTGGCCCTTGGAGCGGCGCACGATGGCGTGGATGCGGGCCACGAGCTCGTCCTTGTGGAACGGCTTGGTCAGGTAGTCGTCGGCGCCGAAGCCGAGGCCGCGCACCTTGTCCTCCGTGCCGGCCATGCCGGAGAGAATCAGGATCGGCGTCTTCACCTTGGCGACGCGCAGGGTGCGCAGAACCTCGTAGCCCGACATGTCGGGAAGGTTCAGATCGAGAAGGATGATGTCGTAGTCGTAGAGCTTGCCGAGGTCGACGCCCTCTTCGCCGAGATCCGTCCCGTAGACGTTGAAGTTCTCGGACTTCAGCATCAGCTCGATGCTCCGCGCGGTGGCGCTATCGTCTTCAATCAGAAGTACGCGCATGTCTGTTCCCCAGCCCCTGCCCATGAGCCCGCAGGCCCCGAAAAGCCGCCCCTTCGCCACAGGGCCCGTGGCGAACGCCTTTTGAACTGATTCGAAACGCTAATGCAGAATGGTTAACAAACCCTGATTCAGCCATGCAAGCGCTTAACGACTTGGCCCTGCCAATCCGTCGCGCGGGACGACCGTCCTGTGGATTCCGGGTCACCATGCAAAACCGCATCACACCGTGAAAAGCTTGCGAACGAAGCCTTTCGTTCGCATCCGGCTCTGGCCGTAGGGGGCCGCAGCCGTGACCCGCACAGTGTTAACGAAACCGGTAAACGAAAGGTTGACGAACCCGCTCGCGATGGCGGCCGTCGGAGGCGTTCCCGCCGATGGAATTGTTCTTGCAGCGGTTTTTCATCCGGCGCGGTAAGGAAAGGTCAACCTGCCCATGCAATGGTGTGTCTGTCCGGCGGATGACTGAGCGATCCGAGGGGCACGTGAAACAGCGACCTGTGGAGTTGAATCAAGATGAAGTCGCGGGATACGCTCATCCGCCTCAAGCGCTTTCAGGTCGACGAGAAACGTCGCAGGGTGGCGCAGATCGAGATGATGATCGCCGAGTTCAACCGCATGGCGGCTGACCTCGACCGGGAGATCTCGGCGGAGGAGCAGAAGGCCGGGATCGCCGATCCGAACCATTTCGCCTATCCGACCTATGCTCGCGCGGCTGCCCAGCGGCGGGACAACCTTCGTCAATCGGCTCAGAACCTCCAGACTCAGCTCGACGACGCGAAGGCCGAACTCGGCGAGGCTTTCGAGGAACTCAAGAAGGCCGAGAGCCTGGAGGATCGGGAGCGCTCCCTGGACGCCGCGATCAGCCAGGCCGGCCAGCCCCGCCCCATGCGCGCTTCCGCCTGATCCCCTCCTCTCGACATTTGCAGGGGCCGGTTCCACCTGGGTGGAACCGGCCCTTTACCGTCTGGGCCGCATGTGCCGAGGCCGTCTCACGACACGGCCCTCATCCTTCCAGACGCAGACATCGTCTGGTCCTCAGAGTCTGACTCACAAAGATCGGCGCCTCTTTCCCCTCCCCCTTGCGGGGAGGGGTAGGGGTGGTGCGGCCGGGTGAGAGAGGTTGAGGGTGAGGCGCTGTAGCGGCCTATGCGCTCTTCATGGCACTCGAAGTGCTCTGACCCTGCGACCCCCACCCCTCCCCGCAAGGGGGAGGGAAGAGCGCGCCACACCCTGAACGCGATCCCGGATCTCCCCTGCGCTTCGTCCGAGATGACGAGCGGGACCGGGTTTATCCCTCGGCCTTGTCGCTCTGGCCCTTCTTGGCGCCCTCGCCCATGGGGTCCGTGGAGTCCTCGCCGGAGGCGTCCGGG
>DATHAU010000347.1:0-2464 GCA_035296545.1 Microvirga sp. | reverse complement strand
ACAGGAAACCGCCTCATCCCGAAAGGCTGCGGGGTGGCGTTGGCCGCGTATGAACCAGCCTCTCAGGAGCTGCCTCCCCACCCTACCCCGCCGCCTGCGGCCAGGTGTCCGAGAGTTGGTAGCCCAGCGGCCAGGGATCGTCGGGGTCGAGCATGTGCTGGTGGGTTCCGGTGATCCAGGCCCGCCCGGAGACGGACGGGATGATCCCCGGCCTGCCGCCCACGCTGGCCACGTCTTCGATGCGGCAGTCGAACTGCGACCCGATGATGGAGCGTCCGACGAAGCGGTCGCCCACCCCCAGCAGGCCGCGGGCATGGAGCACCGCCATCCGGGCGGAGCAGCCGGTGCCCGTGGGCGAGCGGTCGATCTTGCCCGGGCGGACCACCACCGCGTTGGCCCCGTGGGGCACGCCCTCCTCCATCGCGAGCGGCGCGGCGATCTGGCAGAACGAGATGTGGTTCCACTCCGGCAGTTCGGGATGCCGGAAGCCGAGCTGCTCGTTGGCCGCCCGGGTGATTCTCATGCCGGTCTCGGCCAGGTCCTTCGCCTCGTCGGGCCGGATCGAAAAGCCGAGGGCGTGCGCGTCCACGATCACGAAGCTGTCGCCCCCATAGGCGATGTCCACGGTGAGCGTTCCGATGCCCTCCACTTCGAGGGGCGCGTCGAGCCGGTCGGCGAAGGACGCCACGTTGCGAACCGTGATCCGCTCCGCCTTGCCGCCCCGGCACCTCGCCGTCACCTCCACGAGACCGCCGGGAGCCTCGAGCGTCAGCCGCGTTTCGGGCTCCTGCATGGGCAGGATCCCGCTGTCGAGCAGCACCGTGGCGACGCAGATGGAATTGGACCCGGACATGGGCGGGGTGTCGGCGGGCTCCATGATGATCCACCCCATCTGCGCCCGGGGGTCCTTGGGCGGCACCAGCAGGTTCACGTGCCGGAACACGCCCCCGCGCGGCTCGTTGAGCATGAACCGGCGCAGGGTCTCGTCGGCCGCGATGAAGCGCGATTGCCGCCAGAGCGTCTCCCCCGGCGGAGGCGCGACCCCGCCGACGATCACGTCCCCCACCTCCCCTTCCGCATGGCAGCTCACCACGTGGATCACCTTCGACGTGCGCATTGTCGCCTATCCTCGTTTCGATGCTTCCCGCTGCCTCACCTGAAGCGCGCCGCCGAGAACGGCTTGAGATCGACGCCGCTCGGACGGCCGTCGATCAGCTCGCCCACCATCCGGGCGGTCACCGCCGCCTGGGTCAGGCCGTGATGGGCGTGGCCGAAGGCATAGACGATCCTGTTGTCCCGGCCCGCATGGCCGATCACCGGAAGCGAATCGGGGAGCGAGGGACGAAAACCCATCCAGCGCCGCGCCGGAACGCCCGCGTCAAGGTGCGGGAGAAAGCGCTTGAGCCGCCCGATCATCGCGTCCGTGCGGCGATGGTCGGGCGGGGCCTTCAGGCCCGCGAACTCCACGGCTCCGCCGACCCGGTCGCCCGTGTCGAGGGGGGTGGCGACGAAGCCCTCGCCCTCGAACATGATCGGCCGCCCGATCCCGAAGGTCCCCGGCGGGAAGGTGGCGTTGTAGCCCCGCTCCGTATCGAGGGGGATCGGGTCCCCCATCCCCTTGGCGAGCATCCGCGACCACGCCCCCGCGGCGACCACCACCCGGTCGCAGAACAGGCTTCGGGAATCCCCGTCGGTCAGAACCCGGATGCCGTCGCCGCCGGGCTCGATGGCGAGGGCATGTTCGCGCACGTGAACCGCGCCGCGCGCGATGGCGCTCGTGAATATGGCAGCCGTCAGGGCGGCCGGATCGGCCACATGGCACCCGTCCGCGTAGAGGATCGCAGACGCCACCCCATGAAGGGCGGGCTCCATGCCCTTGAGGTCGCCCGCGTCGAGCGCATCGGCCCGGATGCCCAGCTCGCGCTGGCGCTCGATGATCCCCTTCGCCTGCTCGAAGGCGTTGCCGCTGCGCCAGACCGAGAGCAGGCCGCGCTCGCGCAGCACGTCCTTCAGGTCGAGAGCGCCCAGCAGCGCCTTCCAGCACGGCAGCGCCTGAGCATTGATGGAGCGGATGGCCCGCATGCCGGCGTCGATGCGGCCGGGCGACGAGGCCAGCACGAAGCGCAGGAGCCACGGCGCGAGCTGGGGAAGATAGCCCGGGCGGATCGTCAGGGGTCCCAGCGGATCGAGCATCCAGCGCGGCAGGTTTCGCCACACCTTGGGAGAGGCGAGCGGCATGATGTCCGTGTGGGCGATCCAGCCCGCATTGCCGTCGGAGGGCCTGCCCGCCTTGCCCTCCGTGTCCAGCAGGGTGACCTCGTGCCCCGCATCGAGAAGCCTGTGGGCGGCCGCCGATCCCACGATGCCCGCTCCGATGATCGTGACGCGCATGGGGCCTCCGGTCACGCAGGAGATTTCCGGTCCACCACCTGGAAGCCGAGGGCGAAGGGGTCCCGGTCGTCGA
>DATHAU010000346.1:0-1768 GCA_035296545.1 Microvirga sp. | reverse complement strand
GCTCGGTCTCTTCGTGCTGCAACCTTATGTCAGCGGCTATCTCTTCGCAGCCCGGGAGGCGCGCCCCGTCGCCGCTCGGGGAGACCTCGCCGATTTCGAGCGCTCGACCATTCGCATCTTCGAGACGGCCGCGCCGTCCGTGGTCCAGGTGGTCGCCGCGCCGCGCGGGGGCAGGCGGGCGTCCGGCGAGGATTCATCCGCGTCGGGCACGGGCTTCGTCTGGGATCGGGCGGGGCATGTGGTGACCAACGACCATGTGGTCGCCAACGGCGAATCGCTCGCGGTTCGCCTGGCGTCCGGAGAGGTGCTTCCGGCCGAGGTGGTGGGGCAGGCGCCGAACTATGACCTGGCCGTGCTGCGGCTGCGCCCATCGGACCGGCTGCCGGCTCCGATCGCGGTGGGGCGCTCGGCCGATCTCAAGGTCGGGCAGACGGCCTACGCCATCGGCAATCCCTTCGGCCTCGACCAGTCCCTCACCATGGGCGTGATCAGCGCCCTGAAAAGGCGGCTCCCGACGAGCGGCGGGCGCGAGGTCGCGGACGTCATCCAGACCGACGCGGCCATCAACCCGGGCAATTCCGGCGGCCCCCTGCTCGATTCCGCAGGTCGGCTGATCGGCGTCAACACGGCGATCTTCTCGCCCTCCGGGGCCAATGCGGGCATCGGCTTCGCCATTCCGGTCGATGTGGTCAACCGCGTCGTGCCGGAGCTGATCCGCGACGGGCGCGTTCCCACGCCGGGGATCGGCATTCTCGCGGCCGACGAGACGCTTGCAACGCAGCTCCGGGTGACCGGGGTGATCGTGGCCGACGTGATGCCCGGCTCGCCGGCCGATCGGGCGGGACTGCGCGGCCTGGATCCGGGAGCGCGCACGATCGGCGACGTCATCGTCGGGGTGAACGACAGGCCCGTGCGCAAGCTGTCGGACCTGACCGATCTGCTGGAGCAGGCGGGCGTGGGCAAGACGGTGGCCCTCAACGTCCAGCGGGACAACCGCTCGCGCACGATCGATGTGGGCATCGTCGATGTGGGGCAGGGAGCCTCGCAGGCGCGAAGGCCGTAAGGTCCGCCGGATCGACGCTCCGCAGACAGCGTTCAAAAATCATGGCCGGGACAAGCCCGGCCATGATGGGAGTCGCGCCGGTTAAACGGCCTAGTTCAACCGCACGCCCTCCGGCGCACGCTCGGCCTTGGTGACCGGCCTGTCGCCGATGGCCAGGCCCAGGGGACCGGCGCGGACCGGCACGGTCTCGCCGTCCTTGATGTCGCCGGCCAGGATCGCCTCGGCCAGGGGGTCCTGGACGTGCTTCTGGATCACGCGCTTCAGGGGACGCGCCCCATAGGCCGGGTCGTAGCCCTTCTGGCTGAGCCATTCGCGGGCCTCGGGCTCGAGCTCCAGGGCGATCTTGCGATCCTCCAGCAGGCGCTGGAGGCGCTTCATCTGGATGTCCACAATGGCGCCCATCTCGGTCCGCTTCAGCCTGTGGAACAGGATGATCTCGTCCACGCGGTTGAGGAATTCGGGCCGGAAATGGGAGCGCACCACGCCCATCACCTCGTCGCGCACCGCATCCGTGTCCTGCCCCTCGGGCTGGTTCACCAGATATTCGGCGCCGAGGTTCGACGTCATGATGATCAGCGTGTTGCGGAAGTCCACGGTGCGGCCTTGACCGTCCGTGAGGCGTCCGTCGTCGAGCACCTGGAGCAGGACGTTGAACACGTCCGGATGCGCCTTCTCGATCTCGTCGAACAGCACCACCTGGTAGGG
>DATHAU010000345.1:0-6864 GCA_035296545.1 Microvirga sp. | reverse complement strand
GCGCCGCGCCAGCCCACCCGCGCCCAGGCCCGGGCCGCCGCCCAGGAGACCCTGGCGACAGGGGTGCAGACGCTGACGGTCGAGCCCGACGAGGCCGAGATGCGCGTGGACCGCTTCCTGGTGGCCCGGTTCCCGCAGCTTGCCTTCACCCATATCCAGCGCATCGTCCGCAAGGGCGAGCTGCGCGTCGACGGCAAGCGGGCGCAGCCGAACGACCGGCTGGAAGCCGGCCAGAAGGTGCGCATCCCGCCCCTGAAGCTCGACCAGCCCAAGCTCGTGGCCCGCTCCACGGCGAGGGAGCAGAGCGACCGCGAGTTCCTGAAGTCGATCACCCTCTACGAGGACAAGGACGTTCTCATCATCAACAAGCCCATGGGGCTTGCGGTCCAGGGCGGATCCGGCACCACGCGCCACGTGGACGGGCTCCTCGAATCGCTCCAGGACGAGGACGGGCAGAGGGCGCGCCTCGTGCACCGTCTCGACAAGGACACGGCAGGCTGCCTGGTGATCGCCAAGACGCGCTTTGCGGCCTCCACCATGGCGAAGTCGTTCCGGTCCCGCACCACCCGCAAGATCTATTGGGCGCTCGTCGCCGGCGTGCCTCGCGTCCGGCAGGGCCGGATTTCCACCTTTCTGGCCAAGGAAGGCGAGGAGGGCGATGCCCGCATGCGCGTCGCGCAGCACGGCGACGAGGGCGCGAGCCATGCCCTGACCTATTACGCCATCGTCGACACGGCGGCGCAGAAGCTCGCCTGGCTGTCCCTGAAGCCCGTGACCGGGCGGACGCACCAGCTGCGCGCCCATGCGGCCCATATCGGCCATCCCATCGTGGGCGACCCGAAATATTTCGACATCGAGAACTGGGAACTGCCCGGCGGCATCCAGAGCAAGCTGCACCTCCTGGCGCGCCGGATCGTCATCGCCCATCCGAGAACCGGCAAGCCTATCGACGTGACCGCGCCCCTGCCGCCGCACATGCAGCAGAGCTTCAACCTGCTCGGCTTCGACGTGAGCCGCTACGACCCCATCGTCGAGGCTCCGGAAGACTAGGCCTTCGGCATCCCTCTCACTCCTCCGTCCGTCGCACTTTTGCCGCTCCGGCGGCGCAGTCTTGCGTGTCCCGGCAGGCATCGGGCTCGCCGGGCCATTGGCAAGGAGGAGATCGATGGAACACAAGCATCTTGATCAGCTCCGTAGCGTAGCCGACGTTCAGCCGAAGCGGATGACCCGGCAGGAACGACTTCAGCGTTGGATCGACCTGCTCGAAAGCCATCCGACGCGTCGCCTGAACTCCCTTGGGGAGATCGAATTCAAGCCGCCGGCGGAGCGCGCCCTGATCCGGGAGGACAACTCGCCCCTCACCGTCGCCTACGAGGATCCGGTTCTTCGCGCGGACGGTCTCGCGAGCGACAGGCTGGGCGATGTTATGCGCTACTTCGAGCTCTCGGAGGGACAGGCGCATTATGCCCTGTGCTCCTGCCTGAGCGGGCGCTCGATGGACGCCTCGTCCTTCGCCCAGAGACTGCGCAACACGACGGGCAACGCCACCTGGCAATCGGCGCTGGGAGCCTGGACCCTGGCCGGCCTCGCCGTGATCCTGCCGGGCGTCATCTACCTGCTGGGCTGAGGCGGGATCGCCGGGACTCACGATCAGGAGGCTTCTCTGGCCTCCTGATCCGCGCCGTTTGACTGTTGCGGCCCGATCCCCGATGAGGGAGGCAGCAGCAGACTCAGAGGCGCCTTGACCATGCTCCACATCGAGCCCGTGACCCTCTCGACCGACAAGCTCATCCTGCGTCCCCTCAGCCTGGACGACGTTCCGGCCCTCGCCGAGGCCGCCCGCGACGGTGAATTGTGGGAAAAGCGCACCACCACGGTGCCGCGGCCGGAAGGCTTCGAGGACTACGTGCGCAAGGCCCTCGAGTTGCAGGAGGCCGGTCTTGCTCTTCCCTTCACGACCGTCGTGAGGGACGGAGCCCGGGTCGCCGGCTCCACCCGCTACATGAACATCGACGCGGCCCACCATCGGGTCGAGATCGGCACCACCTGGATCGCGAAAACCTGGCAGCGGAGCTTCGTCAACACCCATGCGAAGTTCCTCATGCTTCGCCATGCCTTCGAGGGCCTTGACTGCATCGCGGTCGAGCTGCGCACACACCGCCTTAACGACCAGTCCCGCGCCGCCATCGAGCGGCTGGGGGCCAAGCTCGACGGCATCCTGCGCCAGCACATGATCATGCCCGACGGGCATATCCGTGACACGGCCGTCTACAGCATCACCCGGGACGAATGGCCTGCCGTGAAGGAAGGGCTGGAGAAGCGGATGAGGGAAGGATCCGCAAGGCCCGAATGACACCCCGTCGCCTGCACGGCGAGCGGACGAAACCGCATTCCGGCGAGAGCTGGCGAAGCGTGGCGATTCTGGGGCGGATTACCCAAGGGAATGAAGTGGCGCATCCTTCTTGGGTGGGGCGGTTACCCCATAAAGTCAAAACCTGACGAATTCTGTGTACCAGAAAATAAATCCCTGAGAATCAGGGGTAATGACGACCGAGGAACACCTTGTGTTAACATAGGTTGTTCATGATAGTGGGGGCTCAACATCCTCACGCGCAAGGCCAAGACAGGATCGACGATGCCGCGCTACTATATCGACGTGCGCAGTATGTTCGGGGTCGACGAGGACCTCGACGGCGTCGATGTGCCGGATGTCGCGGCGGCGCGGGTGGAAGCCCTGAAGCTCGCGGAAGGACTTCACATCCGCCTGACCGGCGCGCGCCCGGAGGCCTGCAACCAGGTCGTGATCGAGGTGGTGGACGAAGCCTACCGCACCGTTCTGATGATCCCCTATGCGGACCTTGTGGAGCGGCCCCTGTCGCCGCCCGATTGATCGATCAGTCCCCTGAGGTCCGGCCCTGTGCTTGCCAGGGCCGGATGAGGGAAGCCCCTACACGACGAGGACGTCGGCGTAGGTGAAGGTCGGTTTCGTGGTGAGCTTGGCGAACGCAACCTGCTCGGCCGCTCCCGTCCCGTCCGGATCGTAGTAGAGGGTCCCGGTGGCGCGGTCGTAGATCACGCGGTCCGATGCGTCGTGAGCCTCCGAGCCGCGCCAGAACGCCGCCGACTTCAGGGCCCCGTTGCCTCCCAACGCCGTGAAGACGCTGTTGTCGAGCCACACCGCGTCGTCCTTCGCGGAGAAATCCCGGATGGAGTCGACGTTGGTGGCGCCGTTCGCCTTGGTGTTGAACACGAAGGCATCCTTGCCGACATTGCCGAAAAGGGAATCGGCTCCAGGCCCGCCATAGAGCCGGTCGTCACCGGCTCCGCCGTGCAGTTGATCGTTCCCCCAACTGCCGGAGAGTCGATCGTTTCCGGCCTCTCCAAAGAGCCGGTCGTTGCCGCTGCCGCCGGAGACGCGATCGTTCCCCATGCCTCCGTAGATCCAGTCGGCATTGGCCGTTCCCGTGAGGCTGTCGTTCACGTTCATGTATTGAAGCTGCCCGAAGAGGGGCGCGTCCGAGCGGCTGATGCCGGTCGGGAGTTTTTGCGGGAGGCCCACGGAGTGAAGCACCGAGGCAACGACGGAATTGCTGTTCAGGTCGTCTCCGGGAGTCTGCCGGTAGATGTCGAAGCTGTAGTCCAGGTTCGCCCTGTCGATGTTCCGGGCATGCTCGACCATCACCTTCCAGACGTCGTCGGGGTTGCGGCCGCCGAGATCGAGCGGGGTGCGGTGCCGCTCGCCCAGGGTATCGCCGCCCCGCCGGTCCGGCGAGGACGCCAGATCCACATTGGCGAGGGTGCCGAGCGAGCCGTCGCTCAGATTGCTGCCCCGAATGACCTTCTCCGACAGGACGCGGCCCTGCGCGTCGGTGACCGTCTTGACCAGATAGAGGTGCTGGAATTCGGTGTTGAAGCCCTCGTATTCCACATCCTTGGATTCGATGGCGATCATGGTAGGCATGGTGCTCTCCTGGTACAGGTACTCGATCGTCCGACGCGTCGGCGGCGGCTCGTTCGTTAACCATGCCCGCGCCGTGGCGTTCCTCTCGGGTCTGCAATCCTTTGGAAGGGAAAAGTGGTATGCGAAGCGTGGCCGGAACCATGCATCGGTTGCGTCTCCCGCCCAAGGTTCGGGCCTGTGGGCTCTCCTCTCGGGGCCGATTTGTGCTAAGGCCCGGCGGCTGCGAAACGCCCCAGGAGAGGAAGAAGCCTTGAAGCTCGTTCTGTTCGATGTGGACGGCACCCTCGTGGACAGCCAGAACATCATCGTGGCGGCCCAGCGAAGGGCATTCGCGTCCTTTGGCCTGGAGCCGCCGAGCCGGGAGCGTTCCCTTTCCATCGTCGGCCTTTCGCTGGTGCAGGCCTTTACCGTGCTCGCAGGGCCGGAAGGGCCGGTGGAAGGCTTGGCCGAGGCCTACAGGGAGGCCTTCGCCGCCCTGCGCCAGGACCCGGCCTATGCGGAGCCGCTTTTCCCCGGCGCGGGCGATTGCCTCGACCGGTTGAAGGGACGCGGGGACGTGCTGCTGGGGATCGCCACCGGCAAGTCCCGGCGCGGGGTCTCGCACCTGCTGGAGCGCCACGGGTGGGACAGGGTTTTCGCCACCGTCAAGACCGCAGACGACGCCCCATCGAAGCCGCATCCCGGCACGATCATTCAGGCCCTGGACGAGCTGGACGTTGCGCGCGAGGATGCGGTGATGATCGGCGATTCCAGCTACGACATGGCCATGGCCCGCGCCGCCGGGATCGCGGCCATCGGGGTCGCCTGGGGATTCCAGCCGGTAGGGGCGCTGGTCGAGGCGGGGGCTCACCGGATCGTCCATTCCTATGCGGAGCTGGAGCCGGTCCTCAGCGACTTTTTGAACCAGCCCTCGCATCCTCGGGGCTGATTTCTTATCTCAGGGCCATGACAGATTCCCGGGACTGGTTCCCCTCCGATCAAGAGCCGAACCCCATGCGGGCCGCCCAGGCCGGCATGAAGCCCGCCCTGCCGAAGCGCTTCTACAAGGAGGCGCGCGTCGAGGAGCGAAACGGCCTCTTTTCCCTCACCCTGGACGGACGCCCGGCCAAGACCCCGGGGCGGCAGGCCCTGGCCGTGCCCAGCCGCGGCCTTGCGGAGGCGCTGGCCGAGGAATGGGCGGCGCAGGGCCAGGAGATCGATCCCTCGACCATGCCCGTCACCCGGATCGTCAACTCGGCCATCGACGGCGTCGCGCCTCGGCGGGCCGAGGTGGTGGACGACCTCGTGCGCTATGCGGGCTCGGATCTCGTCTATTACCGGGCGGGCGAGCCCGAGCGCCTGGCCCGCGCCCAGGAGGCCGCCTGGAGCCCCGTTCTCGACTGGGCGCGGGATTCCCACGGGGCGCGCTTCACCCTGGCCGAGGGGGTCATGCATGTGGCCCAGCCCGACGAGGCGATCTCCGCCATCCGAGGGGCGGTCGAGCAGGTGAAATCGCCCTTCGCCCTCGCCGCCCTGCACGTGATGACCACGCTCTCCGGCTCCGTGCTCATCGCGCTCGCCCATGCGGCGGGGCGGCTCGACCTGGACGAGGCCTGGGCCGCCGCCCATGTGGACGAGCTGTTCCAGGAAAGCGTCTGGGGCGAGGATTACGAGGCCATGGAGCGCCGCCGCCGCCGCGAAGCCGATTTCCGGTCCGCCTCCAGGGTATATCGTCTGGCTGCCGGGTAACGTCCCGCCATCGGGCGGTTCCCATCCGCGCCCGGAACCGGCACACGCCCATAGTGGGATTTTGACCCCGGCACGGCTGTGCTAAGCGGAGGGACCTTCCCCCGGCACCTAGGGACCAGCGATGAAAGACATGCTCGAACGGCTCGAAGAGCGGCGCGCCCAGGCGCGCCTCGGCGGCGGCGAAAAGCGCATCGAGGCGCAGCACGGCCGGGGCAAGCTCACCGCCCGCGAGCGCATCGAGCTCCTGCTCGACAACGGCTCGTTCGAGGAGTTCGACATGTTCGTCGAACACCGCTCCAACGATTTCGGCATGGACAAGGTGAAGATCCCCGGCGACGGCGTGGTCACCGGCTGGGGCACCGTCAACGGCCGCACGGTCTTCGTCTTCGCCAAGGACTTCACCGTGTTCGGCGGCTCCCTCTCCGAAGCCCATGCCCAGAAGATCACCAAGATCCAGGACATGGCGCTTCGGATGCGCGCACCCATCGTGGGCCTGTTCGATGCGGGCGGGGCGCGGATCCAGGAGGGCGTGGCGGCGCTCGGCGGCTACGGCGAGGTGTTCAAGCGCAACGTGGTCGCCTCCGGCGTCATCCCACAGATCTCCGTGATCATGGGCCCCTGCGCCGGCGGCGACGTGTATTCGCCCGCCATGACGGATTTCATCTTCATGGTGCGCGACCGCTCGTACATGTTCGTCACCGGCCCCGACGTGGTGAAGACCGTCACCAACGAGACCGTGACCGCGGAGGAACTGGGCGGAGCCAAGGTCCACACCACCCGGTCCTCCGTGGCGGACGGGGCCTACGACAACGACGTGGAGGCGCTGCTGCAGGTGCGCCGCCTCATCGACTTCCTGCCCGCCAATAACCTGGACGGGCCGCCGGAAATCCCGAGCTTCGACGATCCCGACCGGATGGACGAGAGCCTCGACACCCTCATCCCCGACAATCCCAACAAGCCCTACGACATGAAGGAGCTGATCCTCAAGGTCGTGGACGAGGGCGACTTCTTCGAGATCCAGGAGGCCTACGCCCGGAACATCATCACCGGCTTCGGGCGCGTCGAGGGCCGCACGGTCGGGTTCGTGGCCAACCAGCCCATGGTGCTGGCGGGCGTGCTGGATTCCGACGCCTCCCGCAAGGCGGCGCGCTTCGTGCGCTTCTGCGACGCCTTCG
>DATHAU010000344.1:0-2473 GCA_035296545.1 Microvirga sp. | reverse complement strand
TTTTTTCGGCGGGGACCGGCCGGGCCGATCGGGGCCCGCCGGGGTTGCCTGCCTCGCCGGGCTCGCCTGCCCCGCCGGGGCTGCCTGCCTCGGACGGCTCAGGCCGCGGGCCGGATGCCGCTCACCGGGGTGGGGATCTCGATGTCGACCTCCAGGGTCGAGACGGACGCGCCGCGCTCCATCTTGATCTGCACGTTGTCCTGCGCCACCGCCATGTGCCTGGCGATCACCGCCATGATCTCCTCGCGTAAGGTGGCCACCAGATCGGATTCGCCGCCCACGATGGTGCGCTCGTGGGCGAGCAGGACCTGGAGCCGCTCGCGGGCGACCGGGGCCGAGGTGCGGCGGTTGAAGTTGAAGAAGTTGAACAGGTTCATGCGGCCCTCCGGGCGAACAGCTTGCTGAACAGGCCGCGCTTCTGCACGTCCACCACCGTTTCGCCCTGCAGGCGGCGCACGGCCTCCTGGTAGGCCCGCGCGGCCGCGGAATGGGGGCTGCCGAGCGTCACGGGCGCGCCCAGGTTCGAGGAGCGCAGCACCTCGGTGCTCTCCGGCACGATGGCCAGCAGCGGGATCGACAGGATGTCGAGCACGTCCTCCACCTTGAGGATCTCGCCCCGCGCCGCGCGGGCGGGGTCGTAGCGGGTGAGCAGCAGGTGCTTCTCCACGCGCTCCCCCTTCTCGGCGCGCTCGGTCTTGGAATCGAGCAGGCCGATGATGCGGTCGGAGTCGCGGATGGAGGACACCTCCGGGTTCGTCACCACCACGGCCACGTCCGCATGGCGCATGGCCAGCGTCGCGCCGCGCTCGATGCCCGCCGGGCTGTCGCAGATGATCCAGTCGAACTTTTCGCGAAGCTCGCCGATCACGCGCTCGACGCCCTCGTCGGTGAGGTTGTCCTTGTCGCGGGTCTGGGAGGCGGGCAGCAGGAACAGGGTCTCCACCCGCTTGTCGCGGATGAGCGCCTGGTCGACCTTGGCGTCGCCCTTGATCACGTTGATCAGGTCGAACACCACCCGGCGCTCCGCTCCCATGATCAGGTCGAGGTTGCGCAGGCCCACGTCGAAGTCGATGACGGCCACCTTCTTGCCCGTCTGCGCGAGCGCCGCGCCCAGGGCCGCCGTGGAGGTCGTCTTGCCGACCCCTCCCTTGCCCGATGTCACCACCAGAACTTTCGCCATTCTTTTCCCTCCCGAAAAGCGCTTCGAGGCTGTTGGCGCAACGGCGCTGCCGGGGGTTTCCGCTCCTGTCGGGGGCGGAAGCGAATCGGGGCCGTTGCGGATCTTGAAGTTGCGTTAACGAGCCTACTTCGCGCCCGCCATGGTTACCGGACGGTTAACGGGCGGCGGAATTTGGCTGATTTCAGCCATTTCGGCAGGGTCGGACGTCGGGCCGGCGCCGCATCGCGTCCTTCCGGTCTACGACGCCTTCAGGGAGTGGCGCACGTCGGAGGGGGAAGCGTCGTATTGCTTGCGGAAGGCCCGGTTGAAGGCGGTGATGTCGCCGAAGCCGCACTCGTAGGCGATGGTGCTGATGCTCAGGTGCGACAGCCGCGGGTCCTGCAGCATCCGGTAGGTGCGCGCCAGGCGCTCGGCCCGCACATGGTCGGAGAAGCTGGAGCCCTCCATCTCGAACAGCTTCTGCACGTAGCGGGGCGACACCCGATGGCGCAGGGCGATGCCGTCCAGGGACAGGCCAGGCTCCGTCAGGCGGAGGGAGATGTCCTCCTTGATGGCCCGCAGGCGGGCGGCGCGCAGGCCGCGCTCCTTCGCCACCTCGGCCATGTCCCGCGACGCGCCCAGCGCCAGGGCGGCGAGATCGTAGCTGTGGGTGACCAGGATGCGCTGCAGCTCCGGGGTGGCGACCGCCTCCTGGTTCTCCAGAACCTTGAGATAACCGAAGAGGAGGTTGAGGGCGTCGCTCTGTCCCGGGATGACCCGGTTGTAGGCGTCGTTCAGGCCCGGCGCCAGGGCCTGCAGCACCGGGCGCGACAGACGAACCAGATTCGAGGCCGCGCCCGCCGGCAGGGTGAAGGTGAGCGGATCGGTCCACGAGAGCAGCGTCCCATCCCCGGTTCCCAGGGTGCTCTCCCGGTTCATGTGATCCACATGGGCCGTGTTGGCGTTGCGGATGATCCCGATCGTATCGTCGTTCTGCGAGATCAGGGAGGCCGTTGCCCGGTACTGAACCTGCGAGCACACCCCGGACATCAAGGTCAGTCCCGGCATTCGGGTCAGGATGACGTCGCAGTGGAAAGGGTTTTCGCCGAGCGGGTCAATATCCAGCTTGATGACGAAGCGGCCGAACTCCTCGCGCCAGTAGGCCATACGATCCGGCTGCGGCAGCGCATCGAAGGACAGTTTATGGCGGTCTGCGATAGACAGGGGCCCAACCTTAAGAAGGCAAGACGTGCAAGAATAGGAGCTTGCGATCACTTCAAGACAGCTGTCAACAATTTCCGCTTTCTCCGAAGG
>DATHAU010000343.1:0-1790 GCA_035296545.1 Microvirga sp. | reverse complement strand
GATCCATCATCGAACGCAACTCCCTCTCCCCGGACCCAAGCCTGACGCTTGACTTGGAACGCCCCGCATCCCAAGGGTGCGGCTGAGATTTCCACCGACCGGACGCTCCTATGACCAGCGAACCCGCGCACATGAATCCGGCGCGCTCTTTCCAGGGCCTGATCCTCACGCTCCAGCGCTACTGGGCCGAGCAGGGCTGCGTCATCCTCCAGCCCTACGACATGGAAGTGGGCGCGGGCACCTTCCACCCGGCCACCACCCTGCGGGCCCTGGGCCCCAGGCCCTGGCGGGCGGCCTATGTCCAGCCCTCCCGCCGCCCCAAGGACGGCCGCTACGGCGAGAACCCCAACCGGCTCCAGCACTACTACCAGTTCCAGGTGATCCTGAAGCCGAACCCGCCGAACCTGCAGGACCTCTATCTCGGCTCCCTGAAGGCCATCGGCATCGACACCGCCCTCCACGACATCCGCTTCGTGGAGGACGACTGGGAGAGCCCGACGCTCGGCGCCTGGGGCTTAGGCTGGGAATGCTGGTGCGACGGCATGGAGGTGTCGCAGTTCACCTACTTCCAGCAGGTGGCGGGCTTCGAATGCGCCCCCGTGGCGGGCGAACTGACCTACGGCCTCGAGCGTCTCGCCATGTATCTCCAGGGCGTGGAATCGATCTACGACCTCAACTTCAACGGACTCGACGGCGACGGGAAGGTCACCTACGGCCAGATCTTCCAGCAGGCCGAGCAGGAATATTCCCGCCACAACTTCGAACATGCCGACACCGAGATGCTGTTCCGCCACTTCCGCGACGCGGAGGCCGCCTGCCGCAAATACCTGGCGGACGGCGAGCCGAAGCCCGGCTCCAACAGTAGCCGCCACCTCATGGCGCAGCCGGCCTACGACCAGTGCATCAAGGCCAGCCACATGTTCAACCTCCTCGACGCCCGCGGGGTGATCTCCGTCACCGAGCGCCAGAGCTACATCCTGCGCGTGCGCGAACTGGCCAAGGCCTGCGGCGCGGCCTGGCTGAAGACCGAGGGCGGGGGCATGGCGGCCTGACCCTTCACCCTCCCCTTGAGGGGGAGGGTCGGCGCTTCAGCGCCGGGGTGGGGTGGCGCCGCGACAGACAACGATCATGCCAGACATAAGCCGCTTCCGACGCGAAAGAGCAAAGCAGCTCCGCTCGAACACCACAGAGCCGGAGCGGATACTCTGGCGCGCCCTGAAGCAGATCCCTGTCTACGGCACCCACTTCCGCCGCCGGGTCCCCATCGGCCCCTACGTCGCGGACTTCGCCTGCCTCAGGGCCCGCCTTCTCATCGAGCTCGACGGTGGCCATCACGCGCAGGGTGAGATTGCGGCCAAAGACGAATCCCGGACCCGTTGGCTCGAACAAGAAGGCTACCGCGTCATCCGGTTCTGGAACGCCGAACTCTCCGGGAACCTGAACGGCGTTCTCGACACCATTTACGCGGCCCTGTATGGCTCGCCTCAGTCGGAAGCCGTCGCGCTTCCCACCCCACCCCGGCCTGACGGCCGACCCTCCCCCTCGAGGGGAGGGTAGAGAACGCACCATGCCCGACCTTCTCCTTGAAATCTTCTCCGAAGAAATCCCCGCCCGGATGCAGCGCCGCGCGGCGGAGGATCTGAAGAAGCTTGTGACCGATGCGCTGGTGGAGCGCGGCTTCCTCTACGAGGGGGCCCAGGCCTTCGCCACGCCGCGGCGGCTGGCGCTCACGGTGGCGGGGCTGCCGATCAAGGGAAAGGACGTGCGCGAGGAGCGCAAAGGGCCGCGGG
>DATHAU010000342.1:0-5829 GCA_035296545.1 Microvirga sp. | reverse complement strand
TCGAGCCTGGCCGGGCTGGTCCAGCTCCTCCTCGTGGGGATCGCCCTCCGGCGGGGCGGGGCGGGGCTCCTCCGGTTCCGCAGGCCGCGCTGGTCGCCTACCCTGAAGGGCCTGCTGCTCGCGGGCTTTCCGGCCCTCGTCGCCAGCGGCGCGGTGCAGTTGTTCCTCCTGGCGGGAGCCGGCGTCGCCTCGTTCTGGCCTTCCGGCGTGTCCTGGCTCTATTACGCCGAGAAGGTGGTGCAGCTGCCCCTCGGCCTGATGGGGGCGCTCGGGGCAAGCGTCCTCCTGCCGGAACTGGCGCAGCGCTCCCGGGAGGGCCGGACCGGGGCCATCGCGCAGGCGCAGAACCGGGCGCTGGAGGTGGCCATGCTCCTGGCCCTGCCCGCGGGCGCGGCCCTGTTCGTCCTGGCCGAGCCCATGGCGGTCGTTCTCTTCCAGCGCGGAGCCTTCGAGGCCGACGACGCCCGGGGCACGGCGAGCCTCCTGAGGGCCTTGAGCCTGGGCCTGCCCTTCGCGGCCGCCGGCAAGGTCCTGAGCCAGAGCCTGTTCGCCTGCGGGTCCTTGCGCGGAACCCTGGCGGCGGCCCTCGTGGGCGTCGCCGTCACCCTGGCGGCGTCCCCGCTCCTGGGGCGGCCCTTCGGCCCCACGGGGATCGGGCTCGGCATCAGCCTGGCCTGCCTCGCCCATGCGGCCGCCATCGTCGGGCTGCTCGCCCGGATGGGCCTGTGGTCGCCGGACCGGCCCTTCCTGCGCCGGCTCGCCCGAATCGCGCTTTCCACCATGGCCATGAGCCTGGGCCTTCTGGCCGCCATGAGCCTCGCGCCGCCCCCGGGCAGCCTGACCCTGGCGGCCCTGTGCCTGGGGGGCCTGGGCCTTTACGCCCTTGCGGCCTGGCTCGCGGGAGCCGTCGGCCGCGACGATTGGGCCAGGCTGCCCAAAAATTCCTGAGAATGCTTGCATCGTGGCGCGGCCCTGTCATAACCCGCCGAAACCGGAGCTTTTTTCGCCAGAACGGCGCGGGAAAATGCCGTCGGGAAGACCTGCGGCGCGAGCCGCCGCGAGCGTGGGAGTGTATGGGGATGGCGCAGTTCAAGGAGCTCGTGTTCTCGGGCGTTCAGCCCACGGGCAACCTTCATCTCGGCAACTATCTCGGCGCCATCAAGCGCTTCGTGTCCCTGCAGGACTCCCATGACTGCATCTACTGCGTGGTCGACATGCACGCGATCACCGTGCCGCAGAACCCGAAGGACCTGACCCGCCAGATCCGGGAGGTGACCGCCGCCTTCCTGGCCGCGGGCATCGACCCGAAGCGCCATATCGTGTTCAACCAGTCCCAGGTTCCCGAACATGCGGAGCTGGCCTGGGTGTTCAACTGCGTCGCCCGCCTCGGCTGGCTCAACCGCATGACCCAGTTCAAGGACAAGGCCGGCAAGGACCGGGAGAACGCCTCGGTGGGCCTCTACGCCTATCCGGACCTCATGGCGGCCGACATCCTGGTCTACCGCGCCACCCACGTGCCCGTGGGCGAGGACCAGAAGCAGCACCTGGAGCTGACCCGCGACATCGCCCAGAAGTTCAACAACGACTGGGCCGAGTCCATTGCCGAGCGCGGCTTCGGCGACGCCTTCTTCCCCCTCACCGAGCCGCTGATCCAGGGCCCGGCCACCCGCATCATGTCCCTGCGCGACGGCTCGAAGAAGATGTCCAAGTCGGACCCGTCCGACTACTCGCGCATCAACCTCACGGACGACGCCGACGCCATCTCGCAGAAGATCCGCAAGGCCAAGACCGACCCGGAGCCCCTGCCCTCCGAGGTGGAGGGATTGAAGGCCCGGCCCGAGGCCGAGAACCTGGTGGCCATCTACGCGGCGCTGACCGACTCCACCCCGGAGGAGGTGCTGCGCCAGCACGGGGGCTCGCAGTTCTCCGGCTTCAAGGCCGCCCTTGTGGACGTGGCGGTGACCAGGCTCGCCCCCATCGCGGGCGAGATGCGCCGCCTCGTGGACGACGAGGCCCATATCGACGCGGTGCTGGCGGACGGCTCCCGGCGGGCGCGCGCCATTGCGACGCAGACCATGAACGCCGTCAAGGACATCGTGGGCTTCCTGAGGGCGCGCTAGGCGTCCCTTGGCGGGATCGGATGCAGCTTGGCGGCCGGAGGGGCTCCCGGGAGCGGCTTGCTCTTGCGGCGGCGGCAGGGCAGCATCCTGCCCCATGCAGGAGATCGTGCCGTGAGCGACAAGCGCCGATCCTACGAATCCGGCCACCGGCCGAAATTCATGGTGGTGGTGGACCAGACGCCGGAATGCGCCCGCGCGGTCCATTTCGCCTCGCGCCGCGCCGCCCGCACCGGCGCCAGCATGGTCATGCTGGCCGTGGTGGACCCCCCCGACAACTTCGAATGGATCGGGGTGGGCGAGGCCATGGTGGAGGAGGCCAGCGAGGAGGCCGAGAAATGGATCGAGGCGGCGGCGCGCGAGGCGCGCAGCGCCGCGGGCGTCGAGCCCGAGCAGGTGATCCGCGTGGGCGACCGGGCGGAGGAGATCATCAAGCTCATCCGCGAGGACGAGGACATCTCCTTCCTGGTGCTGGCCGCCGGCAACAGCAAGGACGGCCCGGGCCCCCTGGTCACGACCCTTGCGGGCCGGGCCGTCTCCACCTTCCCGGTTCCCATCGTGATCGTGCCCGGCGGCCTCTCCGACGAGGAGATCGACGCCCTCGCCGGCTAGTTCTTGGAGAATGGCCCCGGCGCAAGGAACGCCCCTATTGCCCCTGGCCGAGGGAGTAGCCCGGCACCCCGTCGAAGGCGAAGAGATGCTCGGTCTTGACGAACTCGACGCCGAGCGCCGCAAGCCGGGAGAGGAGCCGGGCGAGGGTTGCCTTGTTGGGCTCCTTGCCGGGCAGGGCCTCGAAGCGGCAGCGCCAGTGATCGGTGCAGAAGGTTTCGGGCAGGCCCTCCGGCCACACCTTCACGCCCCGGTTGGTGATGATCTTCAAGGACAGGAGGCCGTCCTCCACCGTCTTCACGACGGCCGCGAGGGCATCGGCGGTGCCGCGCCACTCGACGAACACGTCGATGCCCACCAGGCTCTTCTGCGCGGGGGCCTTGCGCTTGGCGGACGACGGCGCGATCCGCGTCGGGGCCGCTGCGTAATCCGGCCCCTTGAGGGCGACGGGCGACTCCCCGAGCCGCGCGATCACGGCGCCGGCGAAGTCCCCGGTCGACACCCGCCGCCGGGAGAGGGAAGGCCGGTAGACGTCCGGCGTGTGGATTCCGTCCTCGATGGTCTTGAGCCAGGCGTCGTGAATGCTGCGCGCGACGTCGGGCTGGCCGATATGCTGCAGCATCATCGCGCCGGACAGGATGAGGCCCGACGGGTTGGCGATGCCCTGCCCGGCGATGTCCGGGGCGGAGCCGTGGATCGCCTCGAACATGGCCCCGTGCAGGCCGATATTGGCCGAGCCCGCGAGCCCCACGGACCCCGCCACCTCCGCGGCGATGTCGGACACGATGTCCCCGTAGAGGTTGGGCGTCACGATCACGTCGAAGAGCTCGGGCCTTGTGGCGATCCTGGCGGCGCCGATGTCGATGATCATGTGGTTCCGGGCGATGTCCGGATACTCCTCGCCGATCTCGTCGAACACCTTGTGGAAGAGACCGTCGGTCATCTTCATGATGTTGTCCTTCGTGAAGCAGGTCACGGTCCTGCGGCCGTGGGCCCGGGCATAGTCGAAGGCGTAGCGGACGATCCGCTCCGTGCCCGGCCGGGTGATCAGCTTCAGGCACTGGTAGACCTCCTCCGTCTGCCGGTGCTCGATGCCCGCATAGAGGTCCTCCTCGTTCTCCCGCACGATCACCACGTCCATGGCAGGGTGCCGGGTGGCCACATGGGGCGCATAGGCCCGGCAGGGGCGCACATTGGCGAAGAGGCCGAGCCCCTTCCTGATGGTCACGTTGAGGCTCTTGAAGCCGCCGCCCTGCGGGGTGGTGACCGGGGCCTTGAGCAGGAGGCCCGTGCGCCGCAGCCGCTCCCAGGCGTCCGGCGTGATGCCGGCGCTCACGCCCTTGCGGTAGGTTCTTTCGCCGATCTCGATCTCCTCGATGGCGATGCGCGCCCCCGCGGCCTCCAGGACGCGCAGGGCGGCATCCATGATCTCGGGGCCGATGCCGTCGCCGCGGGCCACCGTGACGGAGGTCGGAGGGCTCACGTCGGCGAAGGTCTGCGGGGCGATATGAACGTTCATGGGGGGTCTCCGGTGGAATGGAGGCCACCATGCTCGACAGTTCACCCTTTTTGAAATAAATAATAAAACTTGTTATCATTTGATATGTAAATGGTGCAACATGCTGCCGCGCCTCGATTTCGACCTCCTGAGAACCTTCGTGACCGTAGCCGACACGGGCAACCTGACCCGGGCCGGGGAGCGGCTGCTCCTGAGCCAGCCCACGGTGAGCCTGCAGCTGAAGCGGCTGGAGGAGCAGCTCGGATGCGTCCTGATGGTGCGCTCGCCCCGCAGCCTGTCGCTCACGGGGGACGGGGAGACCCTTCTCTCCTACGCGCGCCGCATCCTGGCCCTGGCCGACGAGGCGGTGGCGCGGCTGGTGGAGCCGGTGATGCAGGGGCTGGTGCGCCTGGGAACGCCGGAGGATTTCGCCACCACCCACCTGTCCGGGGTGCTCGCCCGCTTCGCCGAGGCCCATCCCAACGTGGCCCTGGAGGTGACCACGGACCTCACCCTCAACCTGATCGAGCGGTTCAGGGAAGGCGAGTTCGACCTGGTGCTGATCAAGCGCGAGCTCACGGGCCCGGCCGATGGGGTCAGGGTGTGGCGGGAGCCCCTGGTCTGGGCCTCCACCCGCCCCGATCCGTTCGAGGGGCAGGGCCTCCTGCCGCTGGTGGTCTCGCCGCACCCCTGCGTCTACCGCAAGCGCGCCACCCAGGCCCTCGACCGGGCCGGACGCCCCTGGCGCATCGCCTATACGTCCACCTCCCTTGCGGGGGCCCAGGCCGCCGTGCGGGCGGGGCTCGGGGTGACCGTGCTGCCCAAGGAGATGGTGCCGGAGGATTTCTTCATCGTCGACACGGCCGCGGGGGCGCCCGACCTGTCGGACACGGAGATCGCCCTCATGACGGCCCCGTCCCTGTCGGTTCCGGCGGAGCGGCTCGCCGCCCACATGGTTCGCTCCCTGGAGCGGCGCGACGGCGCGGCGCCCAGGGCTTGGAATTCGCAAAAGCCGGTCCACATGTCAGAGTGAAGCTGTTAGAACGATTCCAAGACCTTTCCTTGCACCACCACTCGGCCGGCCTTGAACCGGCGCAGAGGACGAGACGCGATGTTCATCCAGACGGAAGCCACCCCCAATCCCGCCACCCTGAAGTTCCTGCCCGGCCGCGTCGTCATGCCGGAGGGCACCTTCGAGGCGAAGACCCCTGAGAGCGGCGCGGCCTCGCCCCTGGCCCAGCGGCTCTTTGCCGTGCCGGGCGTCACCGGCGTGTTCTTCGGCTACGACTTCATCACCGTCACCAAGGCCGACGGGGAATGGCAGCACCTCAAGCCCGCCATCCTGGGCGCGGTCATGGAGCATTTCATGACCGGCGCGCCGCTCTTCACCGAGGGCAACGGGGCCGACGAGGACGGGGAGGAGTTCTTCGACCCGGAGGACGCCTCCACGGTGGAGACCATCAAGGAGCTGCTGGAGACCCGCATCCGCCCGGCGGTGGCGGGCGACGGCGGCGACATCACCTTCCGGGGCTTCAAGGACGGCACGGTCTATCTGGTCATGAAGGGCGCCTGCTCCGGCTGCCCCTCCTCCACCGCCACCCTGCG
>DATHAU010000341.1:0-6575 GCA_035296545.1 Microvirga sp. | reverse complement strand
CTGGCCCTCGACCTCGCGCAGGCCCTCCGCCTTGGCCCATTCGATCATCAGCCGCATCAGCTCCCAGCCGAGGCCCAGGCCCTTGAGGTCCGAGCGCAGGAGAATGCCGTATTCGCCGGTCTCGTGGTTGGCGTCCGCATGGAGGCGCACCGCCCCCATCATCTCGCGGGTGCCGGCGTCGAAGGCCACGAAGGCGATGGCGCGGGCGTAGTCGATCTGCACGAGCCGGGCGACGAAAGCGTGGCTGAAGTCGCGGATCGGCGCGAAAAAGCGCAGGCGCAGGTCCTCCGGCGTGATCTTCTCGAAGAAGCGGCGGAACTCCTCCTCGTCCTCCGGCCGGACCGGGCGCACGAAGGCCCTGCGTCCGCCGCGAAGCTCGATATTGCGCTCCCATTCCTTCGGATAGGGCCGCACCGCGAAGCGGGGATGGCCTGCACCCTTTCGAACCTCGGGCGCCACCGCCACGCGCACGTCCACGGCGATCACCCCCGTATGGTCGGCGAGCAGCGGGTTGATGTCGAGCTCGCGCACCTCCGGCAGGTCGGCGGCAAGCTGAGCGAGCTTCACGAGGGTCAGGGCGATCGCCCCCTCGTCGGCGGCCGGAACGTCGCGATAGGCCTTCAGGATCCGCGACACGCGGGTGCGGGAGATGAGATCCTCGGCGAGCTTCATGTCCAGGGGCGGAAGGGCAAGCGCCTTGTCGTTGATCACCTCCACCGCCGTGCCCCCGCGCCCGAAGAGGACCACGGGCCCGAAGGAGGGATCGTCCGCAAGGCCGACGATCAGCTCGCGCGCCTTGGTCCGCCGCACCATGGGCTGCACCGTGACGCCGGTCACCGAGGCGTCCGGCTTCAGGCGCGCCGCGCGCTCGAAGATGTCGGCGGCGGCCTTGCGCACGGCCTCCTCCGTGGTGAGATCGAGCTTCACGCCGCCGATGTCGGATTTGTGCACGATGTCGGGCGAGAGGATCTTCACCGCCACCGTCCCGCCCTCGGCCAGAATGGGCCTTGCCGCCGCCGCGGCATCGTCCGGCGTCCTCGCCAGGGTGACGGAAGCGGTGGGAATGTCGTAGGCCCGCATCAGGGCATTGACCTCGAGGGGATCGAGCCAGCGGCGGTTCTGCTCGATCACCTTCGCGACGATCGCCTGAGCCGCCTGCGCGTCGGGGACGAAATCGTGCGGCAGGCTGTCGGGCGTCTCCATCAGCTCGGTCTGCGCCTCCCGGTAGCGCACGAGCTGCAGGTAGCCGCTCACCGCGTCGGCCTCGGTGGTGAAATGCGGAATGCGCGCGTCGTCGAACACCCGGGCGGTCTCCGGATCCTCGCCGATCCAGGCGGCGAAGACCGGCTTCTGCCGGTAGCCCCGCGCCCGGTCGCGCTTGATCACGTCCGTGACGGCTGCGGCCACCTCCGCCGATCCGGCCACCGCGGTGGGCACGCTGAGGATCAGGATCGCGTCGTTCTCCGGATCGGCCAGCAGCGCCTCGAGGGCGCCCGCGTAGCGCGCGGGATCGGCGTCGCCGATGATGTCCACGGGGTTCGCATGGGACCAGGTGGGCGGCAGGATGGCGTCGAGCTTCTCCCGGGTCGCGTCCGAGAGGGGGGCGAGCTTGCCGCCGAGATCGATGAGCCGGTCCACGGCGAGAACGCCGACCCCGCCGCCGTTGGTCAGGATGGCGAGGCGGTTGCCGGGAAACGGCTTCTGCCGGCTGAGCGTTTCGGCGGCGGAGAAGAGCTGATCGAGATCGAGCACGCGCAGCAGGCCGGCCCGGCGGAAGGCCGCCTCGTACACCGCATCGGAGCCGGCGAGCGCCCCCGTATGGGTGGCGGCGGCTTTCGCGCCTTGCGCATGGCGTCCGGCCTTGATCACCACCACGGGCTTGATGCGCGCGGCGGCGCGGGCCGCCGACATGAACTTCTTCGCGTTGCCGATGGACTCGATGTAGAGCAGGATCGCGCGCGTGCCGCCGTCGCCGGAGAAGTAGTCGAGGCAATCGCTGAAATCCACGTCCACCTTGTCGCCCAGCGACATGATGGCGGAGAATCCCACCTGCCGCTGCGCCGCCCATTCCAGCAGCCCCACGGCCACCGCGCCCGATTGGGAAATCAGCGCAAGGTCGCCGGGCTTGGCGTTGCGGGCGGCGAAGCTCGCATTCATCCGGGCCCGCGGCGCGATGACGCCGATGCAGTTGGGGCCGACCAGGCGCAGCCCGTAGCGCCTCGCCGCCAGCCTCGCCTCCTCGGACAGGGACCCCTCCCCGTAGCCGAGCCCCGCCGTGGCCACGATGGCGGCCGACACCCCCCTGCGCCCCGCATCCTCGATCACCGCCAGAACGTTCTTCGGCGGCACCGCCACCACCACGAGATCGGGGGTTTCCGGCAGGTCGGCGATGGAGGGGAAACAGGGCTTGCCCTCGATCTCCCGGTGATGCGGGTTGACCGGGTAGAGGGCGCCCGCGAAGCCCCCGGCCACCAGGTTCCGCAGGAAGGTCACCCCCAGGGACCCGGGGCGCGGGCTTGCGCCCACCACCGCGATGGAGCGGGGGGCCAGAAGCTTGTCGAGGCGATAGGTGGACATGGGCGCTCCTTCGTCTCGGGGATCGGGGCCGACGGCACAAAGCTAAGGCCGATCCGGCCGGGATCAATCTCCCGTCCAGCGATAGCGCACATCCGGCATCCGCTCCGCGTTGGCGGATCCGTCCGTCAGCTCCACGAACCTGAAGCCCCGATGCTCGTAGAAGCGGCGCGCCTGCTCGTTCCTCTGGAACACCCAGAGATCGAGCCGCTGGCGCCCCTTCTTGGCCAGGTGGAGAAGGCTGGAGCCCAGGCCCAGGCCGTGCCAGGACGGAGCCACATAGAGGTGATCGAGCCAATCCTCCCGCACGGCGGCAAAGCCCGCCAGCTCGTCCCCGCTCTCCCCGAGCCAGATCGCGCTGCGGGGAAAGACCTCCTCGTAGAAGAAGGTCAGGTCCTCCTCCAGGCTGTGAAGGTCCGGCAGATAGGGCAGGCAGGTGCTGCGCACGTGGCGGTGCAGCCGGGCGACCGCGTCCATGTCGCAGAAGACGGCGCGGCGCAGGCGCAGGGCCATTACTGCGCCAGAACCCGCGTGGGCGGGAAGATCACCTCGACCAGGGTGCCCTCGTTGGGATGGCTTGCGATCTGAAGCGCCCCCCGGTTGGCCTCCACCAGGGCCTTGGTGAGGGGAAGGCCGAGGCCCGTGCCCCCGCGCCTGCGCGAGGTGGCGAGCTGGCGGAACGGTTCGAGGGCCGCCTCGACCTCCTGCTCGGTCATGCCGATGCCGGTGTCCCGCACCCGGAAGGCCACCTCGCCCCGGTCCGTCACCGCCGTGGAGACGATCACCTGCCCGCCCGCATCGGTGAACTTGATGGCGTTGGACACGAGGTTGAGCACGATCTGGCGCATGGAGCGCTCGTCCGCCACCACGGGAGGAAGCTTCGGGGCGAAGCTCATGCGCATGACGATGCGGTCGCGGGCCGCCTGGGGCTGGAGCAGGGACACGGTGGCCGACACCAGATCGTTGAGGTTGACCCCCGTGAAGGTCAGATCGAGCCGCCCGGCCTCGATCTTCGCCAGATCGAGGAGATCGTTGACCAGGCTGATCACATGCTCGCCGGAGGCGTGCACGTCCTTGAGGTAGTCCTTGTAGCGCTCGTTGCCGACGGGGCCGAAGCGCTCCTCCAGCATCACCTCGGCAAAGCCGATGATGGCGTTGAGCGGCGTGCGGATCTCGTGGCTGATCTTGGCGAGGAAATCGGATTTCTGGGCGCTCGCCTCCTCGGCAGCCCGCTTGGCGCCAAGGAGTTCCCCTTCCGCCTTCTTGAAGGCGGTGATGTCGCGCAGGACCGCGCAGAACCGCCGCCCCGGACCCTCGTTCAGATGGCCCATGGTCATGAAGAGCGGGATCGCGCCCCCCTGGCGCACCCGGCCCCAGACCTCGCGCCCGTCGTTGAGCAGGCTCGCCACGCCGGAGGAGCGCAGGCCTTCCAGGTAGTCGAGGGCGACGATGTGGCTCTCGGGCGCCAAGAGCACGGTGACGGCGTCTCCCACCACCTCCCGCTGATGGTAGCCGAAGAGCGCCTCCGCCGAGCGGTTGAGGGACAGGATGCGGCCGGTCTCGTCGAGGACGATGACCCCGTCGGTGGCCGTGTCCAGGATGGCCTCCAGCTCGTGGATGCGGCTCTCGCGCCGCCGTTGCGCCGCCTCCCCGTCGCCGCTCCTGCGGATCACCAGGAGATGGGCCGCTTCGCCGTCCCACTGGGAGTCCGAGGCGCGCACGGTAACGGGGATGCTCTCGTCCTGCCGGGTGGCGAGCCCCAGGGCTCCGTCCTCCTCGCTCCCAGGGGTGGGAGAGCCGGGGAGCAGGCGCGCCAGGCCGCCCGCCTCCATGACCTGGGCGAGATCGTCGTAGCCCGCAAGGTCGAGGAGGAAGCGGTTGGCGAAGAGAAGGCGCTCGCCGCGATGAACCAGGATGCCGATGGGCAGCCGGTCGAGCACCGGGTCCCCTTGGGCGGCGGGGGGCGTCGCCTCCCCTGCCGGAACCGGATCGCCCTGCCGGGGCGATGTTTCCTCGGGGGCCTCCGGGGCAGCCTTGTCGTCGGCCGGGGGCGTCTCCCGCCCGAGGCGCGCGCCCAGGGCCCGGGCGATTTCCCGGAAGGCGTGGCGCTCCGCGTTCGACAGGCCCGACGGGGCGCTGCCGAGGCGGGGCGGCTCGGCCGCCTCGTCGGGCCTGTCGGCAGGCTCCGCCGGCCTGGGGCCGGAAAGGGCCTCCGTTACCCGGTCGCGCAGATGGGTGAACCAGGTCCCGTCCCGGGATGCCGCATCTTCGCCCTCGGGGGCGCCGGAGGGCTCCCCATCGGCCGCGGGAGGCGCGCGCTCGCGCACGGCCTCCATGCGCAGGAGGCCGAAGCCCCGGAACCCGATGAGCCTGCGCCCCCCGTCGAAGACCGGCATGCCGGCCCAGTCCACGGGCACCTGCCGGGAGGAATTGTCCATGTTCCAGTAGACGATGCGCCCGCTCCAGGTCTCGCGGCGCGCGAAGAGGCCGGCGACCGATCCGTCCGGATCCTCGACCACCGTGCCGGAGACCTCCTCCCAGCCTCGCCCCAGGATGTCGGCCGCCATGGGTCCGACCGCCTCGGCCAGGGTGGGCGACACGGACGTGAACCGGGCCTCGGCGTCGGCCTGCCAGACGAAGCGGATCGTGCCGCGCGGCTCCTCAGGCGGGGGCGAAGCCCCATCGGAGCGCTGGGAAGCGGAAGGTTCAGGGCCGGCGTCCTCCCCCGCCGCCCGGGCGCGGCCCGGGCGCGGAGCTCCCTTCGGGATCGGCCCCGTCAGGAGGGTGACCAGAACGGTCTCGCCGGAATCGAGAACGGCCAGGCGGCAGGCGCAGGGGACGGGCAGCCAGGGGCGGGCGGGGTCGAGGCGCAGGCGCTCCAGGCGGGCGCTCTCCATCAGAGCCGGATCCAGGGCCAGGGCCTTCAGGCGCTCCCGCGCCCGGAGGTCGGGCCGCACCTGGCCGGCCTCGTCGGCGAGGGCGTGGCCGAGGCCCTCGGCGGCGGGCGAGGCCCAGAGCAGCCGCTCCCCGCTCCGGTCCCATACGAGCGCGCCGACGCCGGGGGCCGCCGGCGCGGCCGCGCCGGGATCGGCGGAAAGCCGCGCGATCAGCGCCTGGTACGGGTTCGGAGCATCCGTCATGAACGGTCTCGACCTCAAACTGCCTCGGAGTCACGCCGGGCCATCTTCACGGGTGTGGAAACGGCTCCGTCCGGTTTCGGCCGCATTTTCGACGGCAACCCGAACCGATTTCGCCGAACGTGCTCCCAGAGGGTTCTAAACCATGACCGGGCGTCGAACATAGGGGGCGGGGCACTTGAATCCGTTTACTTTGAGGTAACGTTAATAAAAGTCGGCTTTTAAGCACTTGATCTCGCAGTGCACAATGTGATATTGCACTGCACAAATATCTCACCCTTAGGAGCACCCCATGGCGACGAACAACACCCCCAACTACGAAATTCCCACCGAAATGCGCGACTTCGCCGAGAAGAGCGTCGAGCAGGCCCGCAAGGCCATCGACGGCTTCATGAGCGCGGCCCAGAAGACGGTCGACACCTTCGAGGGTTCGAGCAACACGCTCCAGGCCACCGCCACGGACGCGACCCGCAAGACCTTCTCCTATGCGGAGCAGAACCTTTCGGCCGCCTTCGACCTCGCCCAGAGGATGGTGCGCGCCAAGGATCCGCAGGAAGCCATGCAGATCCAGGCCGAGTTCGTCCGCTCGCAGTTCCAGGCGATGCAGACCCAGATGAAGGAATTCGGCTCCATGGCCCAGTCCGCCATGCAGCAGGGCTCCAAGCAGACCGGCTCCAAGAAGTAAGCTGCGAACGCTGGGCGAGGATCAGAGAATGGCTGAAGCCAAGAAGGCAGGCGCCAAGGGGCGCGCCAGGGGCGCGAAAAGCCCCGTGAGCGCCCACAAGGCCGATCTCGTGGAGATGGCCGCCGCCACGGCGGCGGACACCCTGGATACGGTGAACGGCATCGCGGATGCGGGGCCCG